>CAIUKZ010000535.1 GCA_903899865.1 uncultured Bacteroidales bacterium
GGTCTTGATTTCAAAGTGGTGATTATGCCTTTCTGTGAAAGGAAGTTTGAAAAAACGAACCAGAATCTGATTTGGTGTGAGCCCAATCAGACTCCATTTAGCGAAATTCCACTCTTACCCCTTGATTATTCTGCCAAACTTAAAGACTCCATCTTTGCCGAAAATTATTTTAGTGAGCAAATGCACCAGTACATCGACAATTTGAATATTGCTTATGTGGCTTTCACACGTGCCAAGCATGAATTGATATGCTGTGCCCCATATCCTAAGGAAACAAAAAAACCAAAGAAAACCGACAATCTGTCCAATTTCTCTGAACTGCTGTTGAAAGTTTTTTCTACCCCCACACTCGGTTTGGATCATCAATTAGTGTCGCTTACTGATTGTTATGATGCTAAGCACACCATGATGCAACTTGGTGAAAGCACACATTCACAAGCAAAACATGAGACACCCTCTGCTGATGAGAAAATCAGCACATATCCTTCTGTTCCCATTGTTGGGCGACTCAGGCTACAACAATTCAGCGCAGATATGTGGCTGAAAGATAATCTGTTGGGCGATAGCAAACTGAACTACGGATTGATAATGCATGATATATTAAAAGAAATGCGAACAAAGGCAGATCAGGCATTGGCCATTCAAAAAATGGTGTTTGAAGGAAGAATCAGCATGCAGGAAAGCAGCATCATCGAGGCAGCATTTGACAATTTTTGGAAGTTGCCGCATACCAAACATTGGTTTGGCGACAATAAAAAAGTGCTCAACGAAAGGAGTATTCTACTTCCCAGTGGCGAACAGTATCGTCCTGACCGTGTTTTGATAGATGGACAGCAAGCCACTGTCATTGATTATAAATTTGGCGATGCACAAGATCCTAAACACCAGAAACAGGTGAGTCGCTACAAAGAGTTAATCGCACAGATGGGTTATCGGACGTCGGGCTTTCTCTGTTATGTAAGTTTAGGGAAAGTAGTTGAAGTCTAAATGACATTATTACAGACTCTTATTTCCACTTTGTTTGTATCCTCACATCTAGTTGAAACAATGTGTATAAGTTTAAAGCTCACGTGAGGTGCCTTCCGAATTTAAGCTGTAAATTTGCTATCTTTGTAACCCCAACCGTTCGTACCACTAACTAGCAGATGATAGACCAAAATACCATAGACCGAATCATTGATGCCGCTCAAATTCAAGATGTGGTGGGCGATTACATTGCCCTCAAGAAGCGGGGCACCAATCTATTGGGAATGTGTCCGTTTCACAATGAAAAAACACCATCCTTCATGGTGTCGCCAGCTAAGGGTATTTTCAAATGTTTCGGTTGTGGCAAGGGTGGTAATGCCGCACATTTTGTGATGAGTCATGAGCAAATCAGCTACTATGAAGCCCTTAAAGTCTTAGCCAAGAAGTACAACATTGAAGTTCATGAACGTGAATTGTCGCCAGAAGAAGTGGCGGTGCGTAATGACCGTGAGAGTATGTTTTTGGTCAATGAGTTTGCGCAAAAGCACTTTTCACATACGCTCCATCATCACATCGATGGCAAATCTATTGGACTTAGTTACTTTCGCGAGCGTGGTTTTCGGGATGACATCATCCTCAAATTTCAACTTGGATACAGCCTCGAAATACGCGACGCATTCACTCAGGCAGCCTTAAAAGCAGGCTACAACAAAGACTATTTAGTAAAGACAGGTTTGACCATTGAGGGCGACAACAATTATATTGCTGACCGTTTCAGGGGTAGGGTGATGTTTCCTGTTCATTCTCTGTCGGGAAAAGTAGTGGCATTTGGAGGCCGTATTCTCAAAAAAGATGACAAGTTAGCCAAATATGTGAACTCGCCCGAATCGGAGATTTACCACAAAAGCAACGAACTGTATGGCATCTTTTTTGCCAAAAAATCCATCCTTCAGCAAGGGAGGTGTTTTTTGGTGGAAGGATATACCGATGTGATTTCAATGCACCAAAGTGGTATTGAAAACGTAGTTGCATCATCTGGTACAGCCCTCACGCCTCAGCAGATACGCCTCATCCATCGATTTACCGAAAATGTGACCGTCATTTATGATGGTGACAAAGCAGGTATCAAAGCTGCTATTCGTGGTATTGATTTGTTGCTCGAAGAAGGCATGAACATCAAAGTATTGTTGTTGCCCGACGGCGAAGATCCAGACTCGTTTGCACGTAAGCTCAATGCGTCAGATTTCATTGATTATGTTGAGCGTGAGTCGTCAGACTTTATCCGCTTCAAAACCAAACTTTTATTGGATGATGCTGGCAATGACCCTGTGAAACGTGCTGGCTTGGTGCTGGACATCGTTCGTAGCATTGCCATTATCCCGAATCAGGCCATTCGAAGTGAATATGTCAAAGAATGTAGCACGCTCCTCAACGTGGAAGAGCAAATGCTCTATTTCGAAATCAACAAGCTGAAAATATCAGAAAATGAAAAACTTGGCACACGCAAACCCGATGCAGAAGCAAAGCCGACAGAACTCAACACTACGTCTCAAAACACCCAACTCACAAGTAATTCAAAGTTTCACACCGAGGAATACAACCTCATCCACGTACTTTTGAAACATGGGCATGAGTGTCTGACTTTTAAAGATGGAAACGAAAGTATGTCTATCACAGTAGCCAACTTTATTTTTTCTGAACTCGAATTGGATCAGTTAGAAATGAATGAGCCGATTTATCAAAAAATCATTGATGATTACAAGGTTCAACAACAGCAGCAGGATTTTGACCCCAATCGCTATTTTTTACATCATTCGGACAATGACATTAGTTTGATAAAAGCAGAGTCGATGTCCGAAAAGTACCAATTAAGCCGGATTCACTCCAAACTGAAAAAAGTAGAGACTGACTCCGAACGCTTGCTAGAAATAGTGCCACGTGTGGTGTTTGAATACAAAAATAGCATTTTGATAGACCGAATAAAGCAAAAACTCATAGAAATGAAAGCTGCCTACGAAGTCAAAAACAACCAGCGAATGGATGAACTGATGAAGGAAATGAGCCAACTGGAAGCTGTCAAAAAAGCACTTTCCAAAACATTGGGTGAAAGGATAATTATTAAGATTTAATTACAAGACGATTCAATGATACTATTTGACCAAATAATTTTCGGACCCATTCGTAGTCGGCGTTTAGGATTGTCGCTGGGTGTGAACCTGCTACCTACCGATGCTAAGATATGTTCGTTTGACTGTATCTACTGCGAGTGTGGTTTCAATACCACCATGCAGGAAGCTGTCATACCTACGCGTGAGCAGGTGCGTGAAGCACTCGATGTGAAACTGGCTCAGATGGTAGCTGCCAATGAAATTCCTGATGTGATTACCTTTGCTGGTAATGGTGAACCGACCTTACATGCCGATTTTGAGCAAATTATCAATGAC
>CAIUKZ010000536.1 GCA_903899865.1 uncultured Bacteroidales bacterium
GCGAGTAGCACGAGCTTGTTTGTGAGAAAGGATCAATTGTCCTTTTTTATCTTCTTGGCTTTCGATGAAAACTTCTACTTTGTCACCAACTGCTAAATCTGGATTATAACGGAATTCGCTCATTGGAACTACACCGTCTGATTTGTAACCAACATTAACCACCACTTCGCGTTTGTTAATCAAGATTACTGTTCCTTCAACAACTTCTTTGTCTTTGATAGCATTCAAAGTGTTGTCGTAAATTTTTTCTAAATCAATTTTTGCTTGTGAAGTTAGCACAGAGCCATTTTCATAAGCATCCCAATCAAATTCTGCTTCTTGAACCGCCACTACTGGAGCTTCAACTTTTACTGATTGCACTTCTTCGATAACTGTTTCCACTTGTTCTACAACTGTTTCAATCACAGGTGTATTAACATCTTCTACGATGTTTTGATTTTCTTCCATTACTGAAATTTGTTTTTAATACTAATAAATAGTAGGTTAGACATTATGTTGACTTTAAAAATACAGGGCGCAAAGGTACGAATTCTTTATGAAATAGCAATAAAAATTCACCTCATTTTTATGCCAAAAATGGAGGATCTTGATATGGAGGAACAAAGCATTGGAAAGAGGCAGGAATGAGATGAACGAGGCAACCTAACTAATCGATTTTCCCACTTTTCAACTCTTCCCTCCGCTTCCGATATTCCACAATGGGTTTATCGCCCATAATGAGGCGTTCATCCATTTTTAGTTCGGATTTCTTGGGCAATTGGGTGAGGACTACACGCTTATCTTGATTCAATATCAGCTTATTAGACAAGCTACCAAAATAGTTAATGAGTTGTTTAAAAACGGGCAGGGTCACCAGCTTCTGATAATTACGAACATACACCACGGTGTTCTCCTCATCCACGGGTACAAATGCTACAAATATTCGAAATTTGTCGGAAATGAAATTTTGCCACACATTAGGGAAATGAAACTGAAGATGAAAGAGTTTTTGGTAATCTGCTATTTCATTAGGCTTAAGGGGTGTAGATTTTCCATCATCCACTATATTATTAACATAGAAAGTCATCAAATCACCTTCCATCACCACCACTGGTCCGTTCACAAGAGTAGCATTGCCTCGCCCTATAGTACTGGCATGTACGAACGGAAGATGTACTGCATCTAACTGGTTTTCAATGGCTCGAGAATAATGTACGTTCCATTCATCCTTAAATGAGCCATAAGAATAATCAGACAATTCCTCAAAAAAGAAAGGCTTCTCCGTTTTATGATCCTCATCTCCCCACCACATCCATATCAAGTCATGATTTTCATAAATAGAATAGGATTTTACGTGCATACTGTCAGGAACTTTGGCATTCTTGCCATTGGCTGGAATGAGGGTGACTGCCCCTTCGCCATTGAACAAAAAACCATGAAACGGACATTGAACCTGACCATCCACCAAGCAACCGCATGACAGCGAAACGCCCCGATGACAGCACCGGTCGGAAATGCAACACACCTTTCCGTCCAAGTCTCGCCAAAGTGTCAGCACTTGATTCAATCTGGTAATTTTGATAGGTTTCTTAGCACCTATTTCTTTTGATTCCGCAATCACATACCACTGGTTGAAAATCATAATTTATTGGGAGTTAGATGTAGGAAATTAGATATTAGATATTAGATTTTAGACTTTAGACCTTAGTCTTGTGTCTTGGCTCTTGGCTCTTGGCTCTTGGCTCTTGGCTCTTGGTTCTTGGTTCTTGGCTCTTGGCTCTTGGTTCTTGGCTCTTGGTTCTTGGCTCTTGGTTCAAAAAATCTTGCCCCTAGACCTCATACATTAAGATTTGCTTAATAGTTCCCTCCTCATTATTTTCTGAGATCTTCAAGACACAATCTTTGATGCGTTTTCTGAACTTCCAGCAGGTCATCTGATTGATTCCCAATTGATCAGAATAATCATAGGTAGAAATATCTTTACCCAGCACACATATGTGATAGGCAATGTAAAATGCTTTATTGATAGGAAATTTTACATTGTGAAAAATTGTATGAGCAGTGGCCGACTCTTCGGATTTACATCGAGTACATCTTCGTGAATGAGGCGATTTACCATCGCAATAATTGTCGTGCCCACATTTCCTGCATTTGTAACCATCGGTCCATTTGACACCAGCCACAAAAGCCAATACCTTCTCGGGGTTTTCAAATAGTTCTTTGGCCAATTCCTCCGAAATATCTTTTTTAAATATCATAGTCCTAGCATTTTTTTGTAGTGATGCAAATATAGTTCATTTTTTTGAAAATCAGTGATATTGAAATAATAAATAGTGATATTAAAATAATTTATTGGTGATACTATTGTAATTTAAAATTCTTGTATTACATTTGCAATGTCAAACCAAACATAAATCATTAAAATATAAAATTATGGCAACAACACATTTAACAAAGGTTGATTTTCTTACAAAAATAGCCAACTACGAAGCGAACCCTACATCGTGGGAATATTTGGGAGACAAACCCTGTATCATAGATTTCTATGCCAACTGGTGCGGACCTTGTAAAATGGTGGCTCCTATTTTGGAAGAACTTTCGGACGAGTACAAAGAGCAAATAACCATCTACAAAGTAAACACCGAAGAGCAACAAGAACTAGCAGCCGCATTCGGCATTAGAAGCATCCCCAGCATAATGTTCTGCCCTATGGACGGACAGCCACAAATGGCACAAGGCGCATTGCCAAAAGCCACTTTCAAGCAAGCTATATCGGATGTTTTACTTGGAGCTAAAAAAACAGTATAATAATAAAAAAAGAAAAAAAAATATGAAAAAAAAATGTAGGAATAATTGACCGTGCTATTCGTATTCTTTTAGCACTCGTATTGGTAAGTTTGTATGCCTCTGGCATAGTGACAGGAACCATTGGAATCATTTCACTCGTATTGGCTGTTGTATTCGGAGCAACTGCTATCATTCGCTTTTGCCCGCTGTATCTACCATTCGGAATCAGCACTTGGGCTAAGAAAAAATAACATTATCAGTAAACATATATTAATCAATCACAAACAACAACAACTATAAATGATAGAAACTTTAAAAAAGCTAATGGGCATTGCACCCAAAGCAGATTTTACTACCTTAGTGGCCGAAGGAGCCGTGATTTTGGATGTACGCACCAAAGGAGAATATAACGGTGGGCACATCAAGGGTGCCGTAAACATACCGCTCGACCAACTGTCTGGAAATTTAAACAAATTTAAAGACAAGAGTAAAACCATCATCACCTGTTGTGCATCGGGCACCAGAAGCAGCATTGCCAAAGGCATTTTACTGTCAAACGGATACACCAACGTGCATAATGGTGGTGGCTGGATGCGACTCAATTCAAAAATTTAAGTAACCGACTTTTCTAACTCATACATTTTAAAAGGATAAACAATGGAAAAAATAATCATAATCGGAGGAGTAGCAGCTGGTGCCACCGCAGCAGCAAAAGTTAGACGACTATCTGCATCGGCAGAAATTACGTTATTGGAAGCTGGTCCTGATATCTCATTTGCCAACTGCGGACTGCCCTACTTCATAGGTGGAGACATTAAAAGCCGTTCAAAGTTGATACTACAAAGTCCCGAAAGTTTCAATGCCCAATATAATGTGAACGTGAAAATCAACACCTTAGTAACCAAGATTGACCGACAAAACAAAAAGGTACACACCCTGAGCAATGGCATCGAAACCGAATATGAATACACCAAACTGATACTGGCTCAGGGCGGACGACCCATCACACCCGATTTGCCTGGCGCCGATATGGAACATGTGTTCTCATTGTGGACCTTGGCCGACATGGACAAAATAGACCAACACATTAACCAAAACAATCCCCAACATGCCGTGGTAGTGGGTGGTGGATTTATTGGGTTGGAAATGGTAGAAGCACTGGCTAAACGAGGACTCAAGGTGAGCGTGGTGGAACTGGCACCGCACGTAATGTCAATAATGGAAGCCGAGACAGCAGGATTTATTCAAAGAGAAATGTTGGCACACGGGGTGAAAATTTACACCAACAAATCGGTTACTGGCATCAACAAAAATTCTGTATTGCTTAACAATGGCGAATCGCTACCTGCCGACATGGTACTCTTATCAGTAGGCGTACGACCCACACTTCAACTGGCAAAAGAAGCCGGATTGGAGATTGGCGAAGCGGGAGGATTGGCAGTAAATAAATATCTTCAAACCAACGACGCAAACATCTGGGCTGCTGGCGATATGGTGGAAATAACCCACCGCGTGACTGGCAAAAAAGTACGTATTCCTCTGGCAGGTCCTGCCAACCGACAAGGCCGTATTGTAGCCGAAAATACTTTGGGTGGCAAACACACTTATGCTGGTGCAACGGGCACGTCCATCGTTCGGGTATTTGACGCCGTAGCTGCCAC
>CAIUKZ010000537.1 GCA_903899865.1 uncultured Bacteroidales bacterium
CAAATATTGAAGAACGCAACGAGAATAACTCCAGAGTTTTTCTTAGCAACTTTGTGTCTCTGTGCCTTTGTGTTCAAAAATGTTTTATCAGACGCCGCACGCGATGTCTCTATCCCCAACTATTTTTTATTCTAAAAACATCTTAGAAAACGAGAGTTTATTGAAATGATGTGTGGTTTCAATGATTGCTACTTTGTTTTGGTCATGTAAGAACACACGTCATCAATGGCAGTTCTGAGAGGGATGAATTCATAATGGAGAAGGTTTTTTATTTTTGAAGCGTCATAATACGTTCTATTGGAAGATGTTCGGGCCATTCGGATGTCCATTGCTGGGACAAAGTTGAATAATTTACTTGCTACCTGCAAGACGTAAGCAACAGCCATCATGGTGTATTTTCCTGCGCAAATGTATGGTCTAGTGAGTTGGAAACCATCAGCAATCATTGACAAAGCATCTTTAGTTGAGCAATTTTCTGCCACTATGATGTATCGTTCCATGGTCGATGTGCCTTGAGTTAATGCTATCATTATTTTCACCACATCTCTCACATCTACATATCCGCTACCACCATTGGTGTACACTTTCAATCCATTTTTTATGGCATGAAATAGCTGAGAACTACCTGACTTGCTTTGTGAAACACCAATTATTACACCAGGATTGACAATCACGGCTTGAAGTCCCTGTTTCATCCCATTGCATACTTCCAATTCAGAGAGATATTTAGAGCGAGCGTATTCTGATGTGTGTTGCGTGTCTGTCCATTGTATAGTTTCATCCACCCACTGATTGTTGTCCGATTTTCCACATGCTGCAATGGAGCTCACAAAGCAAAATTTTCTGACACCGTTGATCAAACAAGCATCTACCAAATTTTTTGTGCTTTTGATATTGGACTCAAAAGCTTGTTTGTCATTGATGGTCAGTGACACATGAGCAGCACAGTGGTACACGGTGTCAATATTGGCGAGTGTTTGTTTTACGCCGTTGAAGTCGCCCAAATCTAGAATGACCCAATCAATTCTTTTCAGATATTGATCAGGGTCTGTGGTGTAAAAACCAAATATATATTGGATATTTTCAAGTTGACTGCTTTCTCTTTTTACGGCAGTAACTCTATCCTGTTGTTGCAATAAATGCCAAATGAGGTGTGCGCCCACCATGCCTGTTGCACCTGTAACAAGTATCATTTTTATGATTTTTAAATTGAATTCCAAAAATACTGAAAGAAAACTGTATTTTTGTAAAATATAAAAGAAGAATTGTTTCATCGAAAAAGTTAATCCATGATAACGGTCAGTGTATTTTGTGCCTCAAGTCCCAAAATCAAAGCAGAGTTTTTCCAAGCCACTGCGTTGTTGGGCGAGTTATTGGCTCAGTCAGACATCGCAGCGGTATGTGGTGCTGGTGCGACAGGACTGATGGGACAACTGGCTGACAGCATGGTAGCCCATGGTGGACGAGTGATAGGTGTGATGCCACAATTCATGTATGACCTTGGATGGCAGCATGACCAATTGAGCGATTTGAAAATCTTGAATTCCATGCACGAACGCAAAGCATTGATGGCCGAAATGTCTGATGCAACTATTGCGTTGCCAGGTGGGTGTGGCACACTCGAAGAGTTGCTGGAAATTATCACGTGGCGTCAGCTAGGATTGTACAATAAACCTGTCATTATTCTTAATACTTTGGGTTATTATGATGACTTGCTAAGGATGTTGCAGGTTGCAGTGAATGAGCAGTTTATGCCAGAGTCTAATTTGCAACTATGGCAAGTAGCTAGCACCCCACATGAGGTGATAAAAATAATCAATCACAACTTGAATAAACGTTAATTGTTGATGAACCAGACAGATACAACAGAAGTAGTTCGTGATAGCTTAGTGTCATTGTCCTCCAAGGCAGGCTTTAAGACTGACAGCGCATCAGATTCTGTCAACAAATTACTCACCAAGCCACAAGTGCTGCACACAAGGGTGATTATCCCACCTAGAGGGTTTGTAGGTGTGCCTAGACCTTCACTACCTTATGCTGAAAGTTGGATTTTTGTTACATTTCTTATCGTTTTCATCGTACTGGTAGTTTCAAGGGCAGTCACAGTGCTGATGCAAGGCGCAAAGTCATTTTTTCAAGTCAAAGAGCGCATTAGCATTTTTAATAAAACAACTATCAGCGACATGCGAACTCGACTTTTAATGGTTGTATATCCGATACTTGTGCTTTCGTTGTATACATTTTTGTTATTCCATAAGCCTTCTCAGGATTACAATCTAATCAATTATGGATATTTTGCATCTCTGTTTTTTCTGTTTTTTGTCATTAAATACTTTTTGATAACCGTGGTAGGGTATGTATTTGTTGATGATAAATCGGCGAAGATGTTCAAAGAAAATTATTTCCAGGTATTGGTTTTTGCATCATTCCTATTATTCCCGATTTTAGTACTAAGAGTATATGGTCCTGATTTTTTGGTCCATGCCACAGAGCTGATAAGTATTGGGATTTGTGTTTTATCATACAGTCTAATAATTTTCAAACTGTTTCAAATTTTTTTAGATAAAACAGTAGTGACTTTTTATATAATGTTGTACCTTTGCACACTCGAAATCCTCCCAGTTTTTGGAATGATAAAACTAATAGGATTGTTACCTTGATCGTTTCACTAAAATATATATAGCTTTGAAAATTAAGAGAATACTTGTATCGCAGCCAAAACCAACTACTGAAAAGTCGCCATATTTTGACATGAGTGAAAGATACAATGTCAAAATTGATTTTAGACAGTTTCTTAAAGTTGAACCCATCTCGGCAAAGGATTTCAGAACCCAAAAAATAACGATATTAGATTACACGGCCATTATTTTTAATGCCCGTCATGGTGTAGATCATTTCTTTAGATTGTGCGAAGAAATGAGGATTACAATCCCAGAAACCATGAAGTATTTCTGCGTAACAGAAACAGTGGCAGTCTATTTGCAACGATACATTCATTTCCGAAAACGTAAAGTGTTTTATGGTGCCACTGGTAAACTTACCGAATTGGTAACCATCATGAACAAACATCCAGAGGAGAAATATTTATTTGTAACCTCTGATGTGCAAAATGAAGAAACACTTTCTGTACTCGAGAAGGCTAAAATAAATTTGAGTAAAGCCGTGATGTACAAAACGGTGAGTAATGATT
This sequence comes from uncultured Bacteroidales bacterium, assembly GCA_903899865.1. Classification (GTDB taxonomy): domain Bacteria; phylum Bacteroidota; class Bacteroidia; order Bacteroidales; family Paludibacteraceae; genus Paludibacter. The sequence continues at coordinate 3,191 of CAIUKZ010000537.1, forward strand.
TTGAGCCAGGAGAGGAGTTCAACTATGACATGTTGCTTTTCTTTAGCCCCGTTGGTGTGAAATCGTTGCTGAAAAACTTTCCCGACTTTGTTCAAGGAGATATACAAATTGGCTGTTTTGGAGCTACTCCAGCACAGGCCATCAGAGATGCTGGTTTGAGATTGGATCTAGAAGCGCCTACTCCTACTGCTCCATCGATGACCATGGCACTAGATCAGTTTTTAAAAGAGCAAACAAAGAAATCAAAGAAATAGCATACTTCACTTATCCATAGACTATCCCAAAAGTATAGAATTTTTTTCATACTTTTGGGATAGTTTTTTATACTATGAATCGACACTTTGGTTTTTCTAAATCCGAACATCTCTGCGGAGATACGCGCATATCTCGCCTTTTTACTCAAGGCGAATCATTCATTGTGTACCCTCTAAGGGTGGTATATATTGTAACCACAAATGAAGAAAAGGAGGTGGTAAGTGTATTGATAAGTGTTCCCAAAAAGCGGTTTAAACGTGCGGTGAAAAGGAATAAACTCAAGCGTCTCATTCGCGAAGCATATAGACACAACAAACATCAACTGATTGATACGATGATTGCAAATGGGAAAAAATTGCATCTAGCATTCAACTATGTTTCCGATGAGGAGATGGACTTGGATGCTATTAGTAAAAAGATGAAATTCGCGTTGGAAAAATTGAGTGCTAAAATCAACTCGCAACCTACAGAAACATTGAAATAAATGATCTCAATTTGATATTGGCTAGAGGCAGGTTGCCCATGCTGCCATTATCAACATTAAGATTAAGTGCTAAATTTCAAACAAATGTAATTGCCTTTTCCATCAAGCCCATTCTTTTTGGCATAGAATGATGATACAATCCTAAACTCACATATCTTCCTTTGGAGCGTAGAATGCGAGCATAAAACTATTGACACATGAGAAATATCCTAGTATCCATCATCCTTCTCCCTGTATATGCATATAAATACTGCATATCGCCACTTACACCTGCTAGTTGCCGTTATTCTCCTACATGTTCAAATTATACCATTGAAGCCATCAAAAAGCACGGATTAGTCAAAGGAGGGGCGCTAGCTATTAAGCGCATTGCTAGTTGCCATCCATGGGGAGGTAGTGGCTTTGACCCTGTGCCATAAAAAATATCGAAAAATATTTGGTCAGAATTGTAGGAATTGTGAAAAAGACTATCTTTGTCTGAAACACACCAATCAAAACTCGTTGAAATTGAACACCAAGTCGTTCCATATCCTTTGTTATCCTCTATCCATGGTCTATGGACTGATTACTCGTGTGCGTAATTGGCTTTTTGATAAGGATTTAATACTTAGGTCCACCGTGTTTGAGATTCCCATCATCTCAGTTGGCAACCTCACAGCTGGTGGCACTGGCAAGACGCCTCATACAGAGTTGATACTGTCGCTACTTCAAGACCAATGGCAGGTAGCCATGCTTAGCCGTGGGTACAAAAGAGAATCGAAAGGTTTTGTGCTGGCCGACCAAACTGCAAGTTCAACTACCATAGGCGATGAGCCCTATCAGATCCATATCAAATTTCCAAAAGTCAAAGTAGCCGTTGATGAGAAAAGGGTAAATGGCATCAATCAGCTTCTGACCAACTTCCCCGACCTTGATGCCATCGTACTCGACGATGCCTTTCAACACCGATTTGTTCAACCAGGATTGTCAGTGTTGCTTACTGACTATCAGCACCTCTATTTCCAAGACAAAATGCTTCCTTTGGGTAGGCTTCGTGAAAGTCCCAAAGGTGCCATACGAGCCAATATCATTATTGTAACGAAATGTCCTCCAGAAATTAGCCCTTTAGAAAAAAGACTAGTGGTGACAGGCATTAAACCTGACAACCACCAGTTGCTGTTGTTTTCTAGCTATAAGTACGAAGAAATTGTGCCAGTATTCCCACAACACCAGACAACTTGCTGGACGTATAATCGGATCAAATCCGAGCATGCCTCCATCCTTCTTATTGCTGGAATAGTGTCGCCACAGCCCATTGTCGAACATTTAAATGATTATACCAAATTAATTTTCACTGCATTTTTTGAAGATCATCACAGCTTTAGGACCAAGGATTTTGAACAATTTACCCGTCGGTTCAATACCATCTTTGCGAGAAACAAACTGATACTGCTTACTGAAAAAGATGCTGCAAGAATTGTTTCCAACCCTGACTATCCGGAGCATTTGAAGCCCTTCACTTATACAATGCCTATCAAAGTGCAGATTCTAAATGACGAAGAATCGAAGTTTAATCAAAAAATATTGAATTATGTTGTCGAAAATCCAAGAAACTGCTGACTTCCTAAAATCACAAATGACTGCCTTTCCACGTACTGGAATCATCCTAGGCACTGGACTTGGCAATTTGGCCACCCAGATTACCCAAAAAACCGAAATTCCTTACGAAACCATCCCCAATTTTCCACTCTCTACGGTGGAAGGACATAGTGGGAAGCTAATACTAGGTAAACTGGGCGAGATAGATGTGCTAGCTATGCAAGGCAGATTTCACTATTACGAAGGCTATAACATGAAAGAAGTAACCTTCCCCGTAAGAGTAATGCGTGCCCTAGGGATAGAGAATCTATTAGTATCAAATGCTGCTGGTGGTATGAATCCTGATTTTGAAATAGGCGATTTGATGATTATCACCGATCACATCAATCTTTTTCCAGAGCACCCTTTGCGTGGTAAAAATTTTTCGGAGCTTGGCACTCGTTTTCCCGATATGAGTGAGGCGTATTGCAAGGATTTTGTTACAAAAGCAAAGACCATAGCAGCTCGACACAACATTCGAGTGGTAGAAGGCGTATATGTGGGTACCACAGGACCAACGTTTGAAACGCCAGCCGAATACCGCTATTTTCGAACTATTGGCGGCGATGCAGTAGGTATGAGTACTGTGCCAGAAGTGATTGTGGCCAATCATGCTGGCATGCGAGTATTTGGTATTTCCATCATCACCGACCTAGGCGTGCCCGGCAAAATCATTGAAGTGACACATGAAGAGGTTCAACAAATAGGAAACTCAGTACAGCCGCTTATGACATTGATAATGAAAGAATTACTGAAGGAAATATAAACTTCAAACGAGTAAGTCACGACTTTATTTAAAAGCTTCTAGGTC
>CAIUKZ010000538.1 GCA_903899865.1 uncultured Bacteroidales bacterium
ATCCTGCTCGATACAAAGATCATGAACCAATACTCGAAGAGGCGAAAAGTGTGTTTGAAAACACTTTTTTAGGTGAAGATATGACAGTTTTTGAAATCTAAGAGTTTATTTCTTTCCAAAGAATGATTTGATTTTGGAAGCCACTTTGAAACCCCATATTGCACTGTCTATCAGACTGATTTGCTTTGTAACACTTCCAATGGCATAGCTAGTTAATGACTCCAAAGAAAAAGCTCGCTGAACTGAGTTGCTTATTACTGTCTTTTGGTTCTCTATCTCAGATTTCAGTTCTGCTTTGCGAATCAGTAGGTTGTCCAAACTTACTGTTTGTTTAGGTTGACGTGGTGTGGTTGGTACTATTTCCATAAGTTCAAACTATTCGTTTTTGTGTAGGAATAAGTTGGATAAAAATCTTACTATAGGGTTTATTACCAATGATTTGCGGAATATGACTAATATTGCAATCAGAAGTAAGTATAACCCAGCAATAATTGCAAATGCCAATTCCAAACTTCCAATTAAGGACTCTAATGTGTATGCAAGTGCATAGAGAAGGTAAAACAGACTGCCAAATGCTAAAGCAATCACCAACGACACGATGATAAATGCTGAAAGTAAGATGGTTAGTTTTTCTACAAACTCAACTTTTACAAACTCAGTTAGCAATTTTACATATTGCTTTAGGTCTGCTTGAAGTTGCTCAAAATTATCTTGTGGAGTGCTTTGTTCTTTCATTATCAAATAATTATGAATTTTGCATGTCTTGTTGTGGAGCTTCCTCCTTTTTGCTCGAAAAATTGCTAATCAATTCATCCAAGTCAAAATCACTTAGTTTGATACCTCTTTTTTCAAGAGCTTCTGCCAGTTTTTTCCTTGTAACTTCCCCACTTTCAGGAGCAAAGAGTAAACCCAATGCGCCACCTAGTATGGCTCCGCCCAAGAATGCGGCTAATATACCTACTGTATTTTTCATGTGTTTAAAAATTAAGCCCCCTAGCCCCTCCCGTTTATGACGGGATAAACTGCGGGGAAAATAGAGAGACGGGTTCTGTATTACAATCATGCACTTGTGTGTCGCAAATTTTACACAGAAATGTTCGTTATATGTGCTAAAATTTCAATGATTTTGAACCAAAGATAGAGTATTCTATCAAATAATTAAAGTCAAAGTAGGCAAATCATCAAAATGTCACGTCATTTTAATATGTTTACATCTCTATAACCTTTTGGGTGGGTATTCTTTAAAACACAATAGTACACATAGGTAAATACACATTCCAGTTTGAAAACCTAAACGCTAAGGCGCTAAGACGCATTTAATGACAAAAGAACGCAAAGAGAAAAACTCTAGAGTTTTTCTTAGAGACTTTGTGTCTTTGTGCCTTTGTGTTCAAAAATATTTTTTTCAGACGCCACTTTCAACGTCTCTATCCCAAACTATGTACCTATGTGGTTTAATGTCCTCCTTTGCCATACAAAACAATTTGCCGATAGGCAAACTATGTGTTCTTTGAATTTCAAATTTGAATAGCTTGATGTGTTCCATGTGTTATAAAAGATCCTTTTGTGACTTTTGTGGTTTAATTTTCTACTTTTCTTTTATCCACCTTATTCGTTATAGAACCATGTTTTCTCCCAAGTATGGAGTTAGTTGCAGTTGGTTCTACAACATTGATTTTCACTTCCATATTCAATCTGAATGGTAGCATGTTCTATGTTGTAGTTTTCATGCAGATGATGTTGTATTTCTATGATAAATCCATTGTCCGTAGGACTGTTGGTGGTGAGATGCACTGTAAGCGCTGATTGTGAGGTGCTTAATGCCCATACGTGTAAGTCGTGGATACCAGTTACAGCGTCTAAGTTTTCCAAATAGTTGCGAATTTGATTAATATCAATGTTTTCGGGTACCGCATCTAGTGCTAGATTGATGGAATCAATCAGTAAGTGGTAGGTGCTGTAAATAATGAATCCTACAATGATGATGGTCACTAGTGAATCAATCCATTGAAGATGGGTAAATAGTATTATCACACCAGCTATCACCACGCCAAGAGAAACGAGCGCGTCAGCCACAAAATGCATAAAAGTACTTTTGATATTTAAATCGTGCTTTTTGCCCTTTGAAAATAGCCAAGCTGTAAATCCATTGACTATGATGCCAATC
>CAIUKZ010000539.1 GCA_903899865.1 uncultured Bacteroidales bacterium
ATTGAGATAAGGGGTAGTGAAGAATTTAGCAGATACTCCACCATTTCACCCATTAGCGTGAGAGTAAAAAAAGGCGACAGAGTCCGAATGGAGCTTCAACGCATAGACAAAGCCGTTTTTAATTACTTCACAGGTGTAATCGAAAACCTTGGACAGTTTAGCGCCACTCCCTCCAACCCTAAATCAAACATCAACAACGGTGCACTGGGCTACTTCAAAGCTCACACCAGCAGCATAAAAGAGATAGTGGTGAAATAAGAAGCCCTTATCCCCAGCCCCTGAAGGGAAAGCCCCCTCCGACTCCCCCATGGGGGAGAGAAAGACCCCAATCAATCACATGCAGGGCATTTATAGCCATCGCCAAATCTGATACATAAAGGGTCATTTTTGCTCATAGAGATCTATAATTTCTTTCTTTTAGACCACTAAAATAGAAAAAGACAGATTATTCACCTATCTTTTCCTTTCTAGTCCTAAATATTTTCTGTGATTACTAGCACTTTAAACTCCATCGCCAAATCAGATACATGACCCTATCTAACATAGTACTTTTCCCTAAAGAATACATAATTAGTATCATTGCTCTTTCTAACTATTTCTTCAATAAAGCCCTCAAAATAATTAGCACCTCTTTTTTTAGCAACTGTTTCATAATACATAATTTCATTTGCCTTTGAAGGATATATTCGACAAATCTTTTTATTATCGATGGATACATGAGCTATCACTTTGTTATTTGAATCGTTGTTTGTGGGGTTAATAAGCCATAACTTGGCAAATATAGTATCACCTAGTTTGATAGTGTCTTTATAAAACTTTGTTTTAAAATATCGTGATTTCTCACGGATTGGTTTTTCGTGTTGGTCGAAACACACAAATCTATTTAAACAGGCAATTTTTCTATTATTTAATCTTGTTCTGTTAAAAAATGAATCAAACACAGAGTCTGGATCAAGTAGGATGTACTCAATCAAAGAGTCTTTTTTTCCACTTTCATTATAAAAACAATAGAAACCACATGCTTGACCATTTGTAGTATGACCATCAATTTTAAGTTTTTGATTTTTATGATATACGCGATAGATTCCATCAATTACTCCCATTTTATATTCTTCTTCATACCATTTCTCGCCAGATGGGTAGTACTCAATGGCAACTCCATTTTTCTTGCCATCATTTGTTGTGTATTCAAGTCTCAATTTACCATTAGGATAATACTCCTTAACTTTTCTTTCATTTGAACACGCATAGAGAACGAATAAAAAAACTAAAATTAAATTACTATTTTTCATACTTACTCAATTTAAAATTATCTTAATGGACGAATCTGAATAGAACCCTTTATAACTCTTGGAGCTTTTTTCAAACTATCTGTTTTGTGTCGTACAGAATCATGTGAAGTAGTGTCTCTAAAGTTCTTCACGTTTTCACTTCTAGAGCCCAAGTCACCCGTAGCGTGCAAAACTACATGCTACACTTTGTTCGGCGTATGGCTCCAGCCTACGTCGCAGCTAAAATAAAAGCTCTTGCTTTTAATATTGGTAGCAAATATACTCTTTTTCATACAGCAAAAAACACGATTTCTCGTGCCTTTTGCTGTATCTTGAATATGGAAAGCTAGAGCTTTCCTTTTAACTTCGACATTGCGAGACGCTAATGCCGAACAACCCGCGTTAAAATACACTAAGCCAAGCTGAGCATTTATAGCCATCGCCAAATCTGATACATAAAGGGTCATTTTTGCTCATAGAGATCTATTTTTTCTTTCTTTTAGACCACAAAAATAGAAAAAGACAGATTATTCACCTATCTTTTCCTTTCTATTCCTAAATATTTTCTGTGATTAATAGCACTTTAAACTCCATCGCCAAATCTGATACATGACCCATCTGGTTACTAGCACTTTAAACTCTATCGCCAAATCTGACACATGACCCTAATACTTCCTTTTGGATGTAGGCATTACAGTGAATGTACGTGAGAATTTGTAACTAGAGTTTGTCCCAAGGATGCCTATCCCTCCCACTACGTTGCTCTTGATTTGAACTGGTTCAGAGAAGGGACCACTTTCACTATAGTACCTATCTTTGGTCAACAGAAAATTGTAGTAATCACGACTCAAACTTTCGACTGTAGTTTCTATTCGTATTGAATCAACTTTCTGTGCAAGTGAATCTACACCAGTATAAATGACATTCTCAAATTTTATGGTATAGGATTTTCCTTTAAAAAAATCATCTTTGAAATATGTACGACCGTACATTTCAGACCCAAGTATATCTTTGTTTCCTTCATCAACAGGAGTAAGAATCGTCATTGAAGAACTGTAATAACTAAAGTTTGAATACGGATCCTTCACTGTAGTAGTTGTATCCTTTTTGAAAATTTTAAGTTCTGATGTTCTAATTCGATAGAAATTATCTTGCGTTGGGTCATCTACAAGCACAAATGAGGAATTCACTTTTAGATTCTCACCGTAAGAATAATAATCTTGTCCTTGACTTTCAATAGATTCAATAAACAAACTATCATGCTTTGCTGACTCCATTTTTAATGCATCTGGGATACGACTCACAGCGTAGGCAGTACCATTTTTGGGTGTAGTCACTACAAGTTTTACTTGCTCTCCATATTTGGGTTGATAGGTGGATGAATATATACCTTGTCCCCAATTTTTAAGTGTGGCAACAAACTTCTCATTGACATACAAATCTACCTGTGCATCGTTTACTAAGGTATATTCTTTTTTACTAGAAAGAAAAAATCGACTCAAGCTCACTTGAACAGATACAGTATCATTGGCATTCAAAAAGCTATTTACTACAAGCTTCTGTTGGCTTTCCTTTGCGTTAAATTCAACGACTGATTCACATGAATTTATAGTAAACAATAATAATACAATAACAAAATGGATATAATTTATTTTTAACATACTGTCGTATCTATGAGTTAATGACTTTGAAATGGTTAATTCTAGAATTTGAAAGAATAACTAAATGATGGAATAAATGGAAACATGGTCAATTTTTTCAAAATCGGACCTCGTGGATTGTAGCTGTCTACATACAGATAATCCGCATTCAACTGATTGTAAACATTGTACAACTGAATGGACCAAGTACGAACACCATGTTTTTTTTGTTTATGCCAGTTGAATGACAAGTCCAAATGATGGTATTCGGGAAATCTGTAATTGTTTCTTGAACTGATATATCCACCCGTTTGACCAAAATCAGAATACATAGAATATTCATTTTGCATGTTTTGGACTTTTTCCAATGGATAATTTTGCATTGCCAAGGTTCCAGCTTTGCCCGAACTATACACCCACACAGCACCAATATCAAATGTTTCAGAGAATTTGTGCGACAACACCACACTTATACTATGACGAATATCAAACCGATCGGGAAATACATTGCCAAAATTGAGCTCTTGTCCTGGTTTATTGAACAATCGTTCTGCTTTGGCCCAGGTGTAACTAACCCATCCAGTGGTAGCACCAACGTCTTTTTTCACCAACAATTCAGCCCCATACGACCATCCTCTACCCATTACCACCTTATCCTCCCATGCAGTGTTGGTCGATCCGAAATTGGCAAAACTAGCACCATCTTTGTATTCAAGGAGGTTATCCATAGACTTATAATAGCCCTCAATAGACACATCAAATAAATTCAACAGGTTATAAAACACACCTCCAGCAAATTGCTGAGAATACATGGGGGCTATTCGCTTAGTGGTAGGCACCCAAAGGTCGGTAGGCAAACTGATGTTATTGTTGGACAACAAATGGATATTCTGAGTCATATAAGAATATGCACCTTTGATGGACAAGTTGTCTGTGAGTAAATATCGAAGACTTGTGCGTGGCTGAATGTTATTATACGTTTGACCTTGAACATTGAACAACGAATGATGCAATCCTAAATTAAGACTTAATCTATCATTTACAGTATAATTATCCTCACAATAGTTCATTATTTCCATTGCATTAATATTACCGCCACCAAAAGCAGTATCAAGTTTTGTACCTTCAAATTTTGAACGAAATGAGGTTACGCTCGGAATAAATGTGTGGTAAAGGGCATTAGTCCCAAATTTCACACTGTGATTGTGGTTTGGCGAGTAGTCAAAATCTACTTTGCCACTCCAATCATGAATCCCTGTATTGAACATCAATTTCATTGATTCCTCTTCTGGAAGGTTTTTATTAATGGTACTTTCTATTGCCAAATCAAACCGATATCGTGTGTAAGCCAATGATGTGTTGACAAAAAGCTTATTGTTAATGATGTGATTCCACTTCAACGCTCCAATCATATTTCCCCAATACCAGTTCATTTTGTTAGAACCAAGTGACACGGGCATATTGGCATAGATGACATCATCTCCTGAATAACCACTAAATACAATATTATCTCTGTCTGAAAATCGATGAGTAACTTTTCCACTTAAATCATAGAAAAAGTAGCCCGCTGAAACAGGAGTGCCTGTAGAATAACTACTTACCGATTTAATAATTGGTTGTAATAACAAATCAAAATAAGTTCTTCTCCCTGAAATGGCAAAGGTGGTGTTGCTGTTGAAAACAGGACCTTCAAGGAATAATTTCGACGAAACTAATCCGATGCTTCCATTACCATGAATTTTTTTATTATTTCCATCTTTCAATCTGACATCCACCACCGATGAAAGTCTTCCACCAAAGCGGGCAGGGAAATCACCCTTGTATAGTGTCACACTCTTGATAGCATTGGCATCAAAGGCCGAAAAAAAGCCAAACATGTGATTGACATTGTATAGCGGAGTTCCATCCAATAAAAATAAGTTTTGATCTGGACCACCTCCTCTGACGTACATCCCCGATGACCCTTCGGTTCCACCCTTTACCCCTGGCAATAATTGTAAAACCTTTACCACATCCGATTCACCCATAATCACTGGCAATGTTTTGACTTGATCTACATTGATGGTCACTGCGCTCATGTGAACACCATGTACACCCGTTTCATCGCGACGACCTTCTACCACCACTTCCTTAAGTTGCTTTCCTACCATTCTTACATTCAACACCGAGTCCTTTTGAATATCTAACGCTATAAGAATGGTTTTATAACCCATATAAGAAAAAGCTAATGTCGATTTTCCAACTGGAACTTCCAATGAAAAGAATCCATAATTATTGGTAAAAGTCCCCACATTGGTGGTTTTTTCATGAACCGATCCAGAGATTATAGTTTCACCACTCAGCGAGTCAGTCACAAATCCACTGACAGTAACACGCTGACTCATTAGAGACAAGGAGACACACAACAAGAAACAAACAATTTTTAGCTTACTCATAATCGGCATATAATAACACTTAAAATTTTTAATAAGAGAACCATAAATATTGACTAAATTAATGGGCAATTTCTCAAATCCCAAATCTACAATTCGATGAGAGACAAATCAACCTTAACAAACACTTATACAAAATTAAGCCAAATAAACGGACCTATGAAATTTAAAACGGACAGGTTGAATGAATTTAATCTAAAAAAGCATAAAATCAAGCATCAACTCTTAACATTTAAAAAATCACCAATAATTCAAAAACTGAATTTTAAAAACACCTAACCAAACGAACACCCAAATCAAATAGTATACTCTACACCACAAAAAAAACACATTCAAACCAACACATCAACTACCCAGCCAAACATAAACAGCTCATTACAAACAAAATAACTCAGCCACTCTGAATCACTACAAAAATTTATGTTAAAAAACAAACAACTATCTATCCAAATACATACATTTGCAAACAACACAAAAATAATCCTTAAAGCCTATAATAATATCCCCAAAGAAGTATGCCCACTGATAAAAAGTGGGTATTCACTGACAAAAACGTACTGTTTACTGATATTTGTTTTGCATCTCAATTAGAAAATCTACATTTAGCTTCGGAAAATTTCTACATTACAAGATAAACACCATATTAATACAAACCTTTAAACCATCCATACCATGAAAAAAATCACACTTCTTGGCTGTGCTATGCTTATGACAGGCATCCTCCAGACAGCCTTAGCTACTACTTATTACGTAAGCCCCACGGGCTCCAATGGCGATGGTCTATCACAAGCTACAGCTTGGACTGGTACTACAAAAGTTAATGCTGCCACACTAAAGCCTGGCGACAAAGTCCTTTTTGAAGGAGGAAAAACATTCTCAGGGAATATTTCAATTAATAGTACCGACGGTAATGACCCAAACAATCACGTAGTGTTTTCATCCTACGGCACTGGTCGAGCTACCATTAGCACTTCTGGAACAACTTTGGATGGATTTTATGCTTACAACACACAAGGAATCACCATCAGCAATCTAAATTTTGTGGGAGCAGGAAACTCCACTTATGTAAAAACAAATGATGGAATCAGTATTTATAGTGATTTATCAACACAGTTGAGCGGTTTTAAATTTGAAGACGTGGAAGTTAGCAAATTTGCTGCTATCGGTGTCAGCTTTATGCAATGGGGAGCAACAGCCAACTCAGGAGGCTTCAAACGTATTGTAATGAACAGATTAAAAGTACATGATGCCAAAGAAGCAGGAATATCTATATTTTGTAATGAAAACGCAGGGACTCAAACTTCATGGCAATGCTACAATGTGAGAGTAACCGAATGCGAAGTGTACAACATACCTGGTTATTCTGCCTCATCACATAAAGGTAGTGGTATTGTATTATCACAAGTTGACTCAGTGCTAATAGAAAAATGCGTTGCTTACAATACAGGCACCATGAATTCGGCTTGTGGTGGACCTGGAGGAATATGGGTGTATTCTGCCAACAATGCTACAATTCAGTTTTGTGAAAGCCATCACAACTCTAGTGGTACTTCAACTGGTTGTGATGGTCTGGGCTTCGACTTAGATGGAGGTGTAACAAACACAACGATTCAGTACTGCTATGCTCATGATAATGACGGTGCTGGATATCTATTAGGAAATTATCCCGCATCAAGAAAGTGGGGTACCAACACCGTGAGATATTGCATCAGTGTGAATGACGCACGAACCAACAACAGCTCTGTGACTTTGTTTACTGCAAGTGGAACAACATGGGACGGACTGAAATTTTACAACAACACAGTTTATGCTACCCCTTATGGTGCGAGTTCAAATGGTTCTAGCTTTCGCTCTCAAAGTTCGGCTTTCCAAATGTCAAATTATGGTACCTCTATGTTGAATGTGGAGTGTTACAACAACATTTTCCAAACCACAGGTGGCGTTGCATTAATGAATATTCCTAACGTGTTTGTCACCTCTACAAGTCCTAAATTTATTAATAATCTGTATTGGACTACTGGCGGTGCTTACAAAATGACTTATGGCAATAGCACATACACCTCACTTACAAATTTTAGGGGCAACAACAGAGAGCAACTTAGCGCTGTAAATTATGGATTAAATGTTGATCCAATGCTAACCAACGCATCTGTAGCAGCACCGACTTTGTTTCCAGCTTTACCACAAACGCTTGATGCTTATAAAATTACAGCTAGCTCACCCGCTAAAGACGCAGGTCTAGACTTGTTTTCAAAATTCAGCATCAACGTGGGACTACGTGATTACTGGAACAATATCAGTAAAACGGGCTCTGCATTTGACATAGGGGCACATGAATATACTTCGTCAATACCAACCGATATCGAGAAAAGTATTGTGACTACCGGTTTGATGATTTTCCCAAATCCATGTGTAGGAGAGTTTGGAGTTATGTTTGACAACCTAGATAGAG
>CAIUKZ010000540.1 GCA_903899865.1 uncultured Bacteroidales bacterium
AACATGGCCCAGTTGTTCATCAGTCCATGGTATTGTATAACCTTGTAATATAGTTAATTTTTTATCATGGCTAACACACCAATGATCCAACAATACCACTTTGCAAAATAGTTCTTGCTGTTCTAGACCTGGACTGTAAAGATATTCATGCCATAATTTTTTACTTGCATGCTCTTGACTAACACTGCTAGGCCATACACCTTTATGAGTAAAATTTCTCAGAGAATCCGAGTTGACCAAGGTTAATTCTCTGGTTAAATCAACTTCAACGTCTAGTTTTCCTAAACTGGTAAGTTGTATTACCACATCTGTGATAGTATCATTGGCGAGCAATTCTACAAAAGCACGATCTATGATCCATTGATTGCTGACAGCAGGTCCACCAACATCAATGATATCAGCACCTGCAACTTTTAGTATGTTGGTCCAGACCTTGCGTTCCTGCCCGCTCCAACTAAGTCCACAGCCACTAATTAATATTTTTTGTTTTGACATTGTTTATATTAAAGTGATTGATAACCACTGCCTGTTGTTGATCTGGACATTGTCCGCATACTGTTTCTGGTCGACCGATATTACTAATAAATTCTGTTAAATTATCGTTGACATCATATGCACGATAATCAAACCAATTTTCACCAGATATATCTATAGCATTGGCCACAGCCGGACACTTATATAATAAACCTTTGTATAAAATTGGTGTGGTTGGACTACCACAAATTTTATGTGCCTGAACAGGATCGCTGTACCATGGTTGTAGATTATCTTTGTATGGAACTATAAAATCTTTAAACATACTTTTATATATAGTAACATCTCCATTGACCCAGGCAATTTGTTTATGATCATCTTCACCGTGCGCAGTAGTTTTCCAATTGGTTCTTTGTAATAGGATATTTTTTATTGCTGTATCAATAATTGCTCTATGATCTTGTCGATGTAGGCTAACTTGAATTTCAAATTTACCTAGAGTAAACCAATTACTAGGATCAAAATTATCTAATAGGTATCCATTGGTGATTAGTCTAATAATGCTTTCAGGCCAAGCTGATCTTACAGTATTGCATACTTCAACAAGTTTTGGATGCAGACAAGGTTCGCCACCAAATATAGTGATAACCTCTGGATCTAGATATTCTTGCCATTTTGTACACCAAGCAGAAATGTCGTCAAGACTGGCCACACCATCTCTCTTACGATCGCTGATGCTAATACATCCTGCACAGGCAATGTTGCAGGAATAAGCAATCATTATATCAAGTCTGTGAAAGCCATGCTTCATAATTTTGTCTATAAGTGTCTACCCACGGTTCTGTAATTTCAATGCCAAATACATCTAAAATATCTTGTTTAACTTTAGCTACGTTAAAAAACAAGTCGCTATAGGGTATGATCAAATCGTAATTAAAATTTGGTTCAATCTCTGGTGCTAGAGACTTAGAAATAAAATAGTCTCTATTTTCATTTGTATTAGAGATATCCATGGATAATAGATTTATTTCTAAATAATCCATTTTACTGTGAACTTGTTTTAAAAAATTTGTATTGGTAGCGGACCTAGCTAACATTTCAATCTCACCTAAAAATAATTCAGGTGATAATTTGCTAAGGAAAACTTTATGCCTTTGCTGATACTTTAAAAATTTCCACACGTCATCTTTAATATTAGGAGATGCAATACGTATAGTTCGGATCTCGCCTAGTAATTTTTTAGCTAGCTCGCAGAGCCTGTGGGTTGGAACAATATCGTATAATTCATCAACCGCTGATAAAAATTTTGGTTCTGGTGCATTTGGTTTTAAAAACTCCTGATCAAATCTATCAAAAACTTTAGTACGCCCGGATTCGTATTTTTTAGAAGTTAATTTAATACACTGTTTTGATTGACTTAACTGCTCACAGAAAAACTCACCCCCTGCACCCGAATCATAGTCCACAAATAAAAATGGCATTATAAGTGCCTATAGATGTCTAATAATAAATTTGGATCGTAATGTTCACTGGCAATATTAGTCAATTGGCTAGTTACAATACTGTCGATACTTTCAAATTTAATATTACCTAGCATGATGTCTGAACCAATGTCTGCATTCTTAACCGGCAATAATGTTAGTTCACGCAGTTGATATGTACCGACGAATGTTTCTTTGATAAATGTCGC
>CAIUKZ010000541.1 GCA_903899865.1 uncultured Bacteroidales bacterium
GAAATCAAAAGAAATACAATCTAAATTTTAGTGTTTTATAAATTTTGCCAGCATTCCATTTTCCAGTTTCAGGAAGTACATTCCTTGTGATAAATCAGAAACGGATATTGAGTTTGAATTGTTGATACTTCCAGTTTTAACTAGTTGACCATGAATATCAAAGATTTGGAAGTTTAAATTGGAAAAACTCGATATCCCCTCTATTCTTAGCACTTCGCTCACTGGGTTGGGATAGATTTTGAGAATTGGCTCATCACCTTCACTTACTGTAGTGGGTGTACCAGATACTACATTCAGCATGTAATCTTGGACTTGCATTTCTCCAGTTATAGCTCCACCATCGCACGATCCAAAATTTGATGTTTCCTTGCACGTAACTCTCATGCGTGCGAAACCTAATGCCGCATTGCTAGGTATTGCTACATTTACAGTAAGTGGTGGTGTGTTGAAATTTGTATATACAGAGCCTAGGTCATAAGTTTCACCTGCATCATCGAAACTTCCATTCCGGTTCCAGTCTATCCATGCTTTGGAATAGACCAACCCAGTCGGTTTCATCAATATGGTGAGTGTGACTGAAAGTGGGTAGGTGCTACCTTGAACCACATTAGTTCTCGAATTGGTATAATCCAGATAGTTATTATACACACCAGGTACTATCTCAGATACCTGACTGATGGTATTAAATGCCACCTTTGAGCAATAGGTCATGGTATTGTGATTGGCAGCAATGTTGCACACACTTCCACCCAATGTAGATGCATTAGCATCCAATGAAGGTGATTTGTAAGCCACCGATACTCCTTTGTATTCATAAGCTGAGAAGTAGTATGTAGTTCCCATTTTTAATCCACTAATATCAACTGAAGTACCTACTCCAGTATACACCACATAAGCTCCGCCCAGTTGACATGAAGTTGTCCCAAATTTGGGGTTGGACAAATAATGCACACCATCCGATGGAGGCGTACTTATCGGAGTGCTTTCTCTGGCTAGAATAATCACGCCATCTCCGTTTCCTCTTTTCCAATTCAATGTCAAACTACCATACGACAAATTACTTACGGTAAGGTTTGTAGCTTGGGTACTTGGCGCCACACCAGGCACTCCACCTTTGAAGTCAAGATTTATAATCTTGGTTACTGGATTCTCAGTTATATTAGTGAGTGGAGCATAGGTATTATCACTAGCCCACGATTTCATATTAGGGGTGGTATTGTCAGTGAATGAGGTGATATTAGAAGCCGAAGGAAAAGGACAGTAGGATGAGTTAGCCGATGTTTCAACTCCATTAAATTCCTTCGATCCTGATGGAACTATATACATACCTTGATGGCTCGTACAATTTATACAATTTCCAGCCACAGAAATATAAGTACTATCCACATGATAAACTAGCATTCCATGATCCGTGACATATCTGTCAAAGCCCAATTGCTGCTTGTTTTCCAGCAAATAATACTCTCCTGGAGTGAATGCGTTGATTCGATAATATTGATTGGTGTTTTGGGTAGAGTTAAGAATCTGAAGTGATTGACCTGTTTTAATCGTTTTTGCATTTGTCCAGCCAAATACAGATGTTTTTACATACGCATTAGGATGCGCTGGTGTTTTTGCACCGTTAGCCCACACGCCAATGGACATCAAATCATACCATCCTGTTCCACGATAGTTTCCATCAGTATCACCATTGGTATCATAATAATCCCAAGCGCCTAAGCAATGTCCAAATTCATGACAAACCGGTCCAATGACTGCAATATTAGATCCATTATTTGGTTTATCCAATTCACTCACTGTGCAGAAACTTACAAGGGATTTACCATCGAGACTTAATACTTGGTTTAACCCACCTCTATATGACCAAATATCATTAGCAATACCACTAGTTTCACCTGAATATCCACCGTGAATCACTATCACCTGATCTACCCACCCATCACCATCATTGTCATAATCGGCAAAGTTGACAGTAGGGTCAGCTAGTTGACAGGCTTCTTGAATTAATTGATTAGAGTTACTTCCATAATATGCCCTATCCTTTGAAGCTGTGTAGGGTCCTACTACTGTGGTGTTTAGTTCTAATTGATTATACGAAGCTTCCAAATAGAAATCGCGTACACTTCCAGTACCACCATTGACGTTGTACCCTGGTTTATTAAACAAGTTTTCAAATTCAGCCTTCGTTTTCACAAATGGCTTATCTGTGAAGCCTATTAGAATGCATAGGAGCTTCTTTTTTCCTGTTACAGCATTGCTTGAGGACTTCACTTTTGCTTGCAGTGGTGCATGTGAGGATTTAAGTCTGGGAGATTTTTGTTGTGGACTGGCTTGCAGGTGCTGACTGATACGTGAGAGCGTCTTGCGCTCATTGTCTGTACGGTTAGCTTTGTTTTTTGCAGTGATGTGTGTTGACACCAGATTACCTTCTGCATCTTGAGTAGCATACTCTAGCGTTTTATTACTGCTTTCTACAAGCGTATAACCATCTTCA
>CAIUKZ010000542.1 GCA_903899865.1 uncultured Bacteroidales bacterium
CCATTTTTTCTATTTCAATGCAACATGCATACTAGATCTTGACTTTCATCATTGCGAGCCTATTTGCCTAGGCTTACTTGAACTCAGATTGTGTTGCTATCCACCTTGTCGGTCATTAAATAACTTGCTAATTTGTTGCTGTAATTTGGAAAAACGAAAAAACATCACGAACTTTGCATCGCAAAAAATGCACAAAACACTCAAATAATGAAATATGAAAACGGCAAAAATCATTACCGAAAAAGGTGAAATGAATGTGGAGTTTTATGAAAACGATGCACCAAACACAGTGGATAACTTTATTAAACTAGCAAAAAGTGGGTTTTATGATGGATTGACGTTCCACCGTGTGATTCCAAATTTTGTGATTCAAGGTGGATGTCCCGATGGTACAGGAGCAGGTGGTCCAGGTTACAAAATCGCATGTGAATTGAATGGTGACAACCAATATCATGATAGAGGAGTGCTTTCCATGGCACATGCTGGTCCAAATACTGGCGGCTCACAGTTTTTTATTTGTCACAGTAGAGCCAATACTTCTCATCTAGACCGTAAGCACACTTGCTTTGGAAAGGTAGTGGAAGGTGTAGATGTTGTGGACGAAATCAGACAAGGTGACAAAATATTGAAAATTGTTGTAGCTGAGTAAGATACGCTTATGTGTTCATGAATGAAACGACAGGTTTGAACTTGTCGTTTCTTTTTTTTGAGTAAACTCATACCCTGTTTATGGTAGAAATTTACCACTCCTACGGTATGTTTTATAGGGATTTCTCAAGCTATCTTTGCAAAGAATTAAACGATGTATTGTATTGAAACACCATTCTAACCGAACACTACAAATGAAAGACAGTCCTGTTAAATCAAAACGCACCAAAAAAATTGTATTGCATCTGGTCTCAGAAATGAGCACGTGGATTATTGCATATCTACTCACAAATGATTTTTACATAGCCACATCAATTGTAGCGCTTGGCTTTATCTCCAAACAAGTTATCAGATGGGTCTTTCAAAGATTTTGGTCATTTAACAGTGGGCACGATGAAATAAACAATCCAGATTTTCATATATAAACCAATTTTACTGCCAGTTTTTCAACATTTTTCAGCACTGCTTGTTTAGTGAATGACTTATACACTGCTCACAAAGATTTTATAACACAACACACCATGACTACAAACCTAGGATCGCCACTTTCTGACGAACAATTTCAACAACTCGCAACATTAGTATCAAACCTTAATCGAGATCAAATTATTTGGACATCGGGCTACCTTAATGGTACTTTATTACAATTAACAAATACTGCTCCTGAAACTCTCACTGAGTCATCTAGTCAACTAATTGAGGAGCAATCAAGCTCTGCTTCCACCACAAATAAAGTATTAACTATTATATATCGTTCAAGAACTGGAAATGGCGAAATGCTTGCGAAAAAGATGCAAGAGGCAGCCATTGAGAAAGGTTTAACCGTTAACTTGCAAAATGCTGCAAGTTATAAAACACGCGATTTGCAAAATGAAAAGAATCTTGTGGTGATAGTTTCTACTCATGGTGATGGAGTACCTCCTTTTGCCGCAAGAGAATTGCATGAGTTTATTCATAGTAAGCGTGCACCTAAACTTGAAAATACTAATTTTGCGGTATTGGCACTAGGTGATTCTACCTACTATCATTTCTGTAAAGCGGGTGTCGATTTTGACGTTCAACTTGAAAAACTTGGCGGGAAAAGACTAGTGCAACGTGCTGACTGTGACGTGGATTTCGAAGAGCAGGCCGACAAATGGATTGCTGATACTCTTCAAGCGTTTTGTGGTCCAGAGGTCTCTGAATCAAAGCCACTCCCACAATTCAAACTAATTTCTAATGCAAAACCAGCGATTAAGTCGGTGGAAACGGTGAGATACTCAAAAAAGAATCCGTTCAATGCTGCAGTCTTAGAAAAAGTAAACCTCAATGGGAGGGGTTCGGACAGAAAAACCATTCACTTGGAGTTGGCTACTGATAAGGCATTGGAGTATTTACCTGGCGACTCAGCTGGCGTAATACCTGTCAACTCAGTTGATTTAATTAATGAAGTCTTGCAAACGACTTCGCTAAACGGTGATTCATTAATTGAAACCAATGGAAAAAAATTATCATTGCGAGAGGCTTTATATAGCGAATACGAATTGTCCAAAATCACGAAAGATGTAGTTGGCAAGTATTATATATATTGCTCCAATCCAAAGTTGAAAAAGTTGATAGAAAACCCCGATAAACTTCAAAAATATCTTCACGGAAGAGATGTTGTAGATTTACTCACTGATTTTCCAACCAAAGTCTCAGCCGATGATCTTATCAAGTTTTTGAAACCATTACAACCCCGCTATTATTCAATATCTTCTAGCCCATTGGCTTGTCCTGGCGAAGTTCATCTGACCGTGGGTGTTGTGGAGTATGAAAATGCTGGTAGGATAAAAAAAGGGACGTGTTCATCGTTCTTATCAGATATCGAAGTTGAAAATGAGGAAGTGGCTATCTTTATTGAATCTAATCCAGGATTTCGATTGCCAGACAACAATCAAACACCTATCATCATGGTGGGTGCAGGTACTGGAATTGCTCCTTATAGGGCTTTTGTTCAACATCGCGAAGAACTAGGCAATCCGGGAAAATCGTGGCTGTTCTTTGGCAATAGAAATTTCGAAACGGAATTCTTTTATCAGACCGAATGGCAGAATTTTATCAAATCAGGGGCTCTTACGAAGATGGATGTTGCATTCTCCCGTGATGGTGATGA
Source organism: uncultured Bacteroidales bacterium (assembly GCA_903899865.1). Taxonomy (GTDB): domain Bacteria; phylum Bacteroidota; class Bacteroidia; order Bacteroidales; family Paludibacteraceae; genus Paludibacter. The sequence goes on from CAIUKZ010000542.1 coordinate 2,783, forward strand.
AAAAAAATATGTTCAGCACAGACTATTGGAAAATGCAAATGAAGTATATCAATGGTTAGAAGAGGGTGCGCATTTTTATATCTGTGGCGATATGAAATACATGGCTGCCGATGTAGAAAAAGCACTTGTTGAAATTGTTGAAAGTCAGGCTTCATTGTCTAAAGAGGAAGCTACAAAATACGTGGATAATCTTCAACAAGAGAAAAGACTTCAACTGGATGTGTATTGATTATAATACCAACTGTACATATAAAATGACCCAAAGTCATTTTTATGCCTACTGTTGTTGATGCCGTTGTTTGTGCAAGCGGTATAATAGATGCTAGAAACTGGAAAAAAAATAATGGAAATGGAAAAAAAGATTAACCTGCAACCCTCTCCCAATGAAGGTGCAAAAGAAAATAGTAATTACCTAAGAGGCACTATAAAAGAAAGTCTCAACGACCCACTTACAGGTGCTCTCAGGGAAGAAGATCAGTTTTTAATCAAGTTTCATGGTACCTATCAACAATACGACCGCGACTTGGAGGATGAGCGTAAGCGTCAAAAACTGGAGCCATTGTACAGTTTTTTAATCAGAGTACGTGTTCCGGGGGGCGTGGCTACACCTCAGCAATGGTTGGACATGGATAAGCTTGCTGACACCTACGCCGATCAAGAGATTAAACTCACCACTCGTCAAGCATTTCAGTTGCACGGTGTGTTAAAACGTAATCTGAAAACAACGATAAAGAAAATCAATGACACCCTTCTTGATACCATTGCCGCTTGTGGTGATGTCAATAGAAATGTGATGTGTTCTGCCAATCCCTTTGAGTCGCCTGTGCATGCTGAAGTGCTTGAGGACGCAAAGCGCATATCCACTCACCTTACTCCACAAACCAATGCCTATCACGAAATTTGGCTCGATGGCAAGCTGATCGAAGGTGGTGAAAAGGAGGAAGAACCATTATACGGGAAATTTTACTTGCCACGCAAATTTAAAACCGCCATTGCTGTTCCTCCTCGTAATGATACGGATGTGCTTTCTAACGACCTTGGATTTATTGCTATCGTTGAAAACGGCCAATTAATTGGCTATAATCTTACTGTGGGTGGTGGAATGGCATTTACTTTTGGCAATGCTGCTACCTTTGCAAGGGTTGCTGATGTGGTAGGATATTTTCCAAAAGATGATATTGTTAAAGTTTCCGAAGCAGTGCTTGTTTTCCAGCGCGACCATGGAAATAGATCTGAACGTAAGAACGCTCGTTTGAAATATACCATTGATAGATTGGGTCTTGATTTTTTCAAACAAGAATTATTCAATACTCATGCAATCGTACTCCAACCAGCAAAGGATTATAAATTTGAAACTTTGGGTGATAAGTACGGATGGACTAAAAGTGAAGATGGATTTTGGCATTATGGACTGTTTGTTGAAGGTGGAAAACTGACCGACAAAAAAGGTTACTTGGCAAAAACTGCAGTACGTGAAATAGCAAAAATTCACCAAGGTACTTTTATTCTCACTGGGAATCAGAATTTAGTGATTGCCCAAATCTCTGAAAGCCTAAAGCCAACTGTAGAAAGTATCTTGAAACAGTATAGCGTCATTGATGGAAATAGCATTTCTCTATTGAGACAAAATTCTATAGCATGTGCAGCACTTCCTCTTTGTGGACTTGCCTTTGCCGAAGCTGAAAGGTATTTGCCTTCTTTGGTGGATCAAATTGAGGTTTTGTTAGCTGAATATAATTTATTGGAAACACCTATTAGTATTCGAATGACAGGTTGCCCCAATGGTTGCGGTAGGGCGCCTTTAGCAGAAATTGGACTTATTGGTAAAGCACCGGGAGTGTATAATCTGTATCTTGGAGCAAGTTTTACAGGCAATCGTCTCAATAAACTGTACAAAGAGACCCTGAATGAGGACCAAATTCTAGCAGAATTGAGTCCTATACTCAAAGATTACTCAATTAACAGGCTTGATAATGAGCATTTTGGTGACTTTGTATTGAGAAGCAACTACTTACATCCAAATGCCACAGAAGGTATCTAGTTCAGAGATTATTATTCACAACATGTTTATCTTTAGAATTGTAGTAATATGAACCGAGAAGATTTACTATTCCTTCCAATATCTATCAACATCACCAATAAGAAAATTCTTCTTATTGGTGGTGGAAAAGTCGCAACGCATAAGGGCCAAATCATCGCACGGTTTGCTCAAAACGTTACTGTAATTGCACCGGAATTTACCGACGAGATAAAACAACTGCCATTTTCATTTATTCAAAAGACCTTTGACCCAACAGATTTAATTGGTTTTTTTTTAGTTTATGTCTGCACCGGCGATCATGAACTGAATCAACAAATAAAATAATATGCATCCGAACTTGGTATTCTGACAAGTGTGTGTGATGCTCCTTTGTTGTGCGATTTTGTTTCTCCTGCCATTCATAAATCTGGACATATTACCATTTCTGTGGCTTCAAATGCTCAAGATGTGTATAAATCGGTAGATATTCGCAATCAAATTACTGAATTAATCAATCAAGGTGTTATTAAAATCAATTGATATTCTTATATTTACGCTCCTACTAAAGCACAATCACCCCAACCTTTTAAGTTCTTCCCAAAACACAACAACTATAACTTGCCTCAATCTTCAAAGCGTGCTCTGATATGATTTGTAATCATTTTGTAACATACTTGTATTCTTTTCGAAATAGCAAAAGGGTAATTTTGCCATCGAAAAACACGTATTAGAAACAGTTATTCTCACTAAATTTTGTATCTGTATCAAAACAACCCCAACAAAATGAAAATCAATTTATTTAAAAGCGCTCTCACCATTACCTTTCTTTTTATTTCTCAAGTTTTTTTTGCTCAACAATCTATAAAAGGTCAAGTAACAGATGCCAATAATAATGATCCACTTACTGGAGCTACTGTCGCCATTGAAGGAACTAAAAAAGGCACCATCGTTGACGTTGATGGCAACTTTGAATTTCCATCAATAGCAA
>CAIUKZ010000543.1 GCA_903899865.1 uncultured Bacteroidales bacterium
AGCATTTCAGTTAGACCAATTAACGCTGATTCAACGAGTGTAAGTTATATTCACAACGAGGGACAGGCTCAAGGAACCACCTATTCTGCCACCTATCTCCAACCTCAAGGAATTGATTTGCAAATGAAAATTGATTCGGCTTTTAGAGATTTTGACACATCCCTCTCCACCTACAATGCAAATTCTGTAATTTCTCAAATTAATAGAAACGTAGATTCAGTCACCACTGATTACCATTTTGAACAGATGTTTACCACCGCCATGGAGGTCTCTGCCAATACAAATGGTGCATTTGACATAACAGTTGGGCCGTTGGTTAAAGCCTGGGGATTTGCATTTGGAAATAGCGACCATACCAAAATACCCGATGTTAAGAAACTACTTCCATATATTGGTTACAAGAAAGTGAAACTTGTCAATCATAAGGTGTTGAAAGAAAATCCAAATATCTTAATCGATGCTAATGCCATTGCACAAGGCTATTCCGCTGATGTAATGGGTGCGCTACTCGAAAAATATGGTTGTAAAAATTATGTTTTTGAAATAGGCGGTGAGGTAGTGTGTAAAGGACTGAATGAAAAAGGACAGAAATGGAGAATAGGTATAGACAAACCAATTGATGACTCTACTGGAGTCACAAAAGAAATACAAACCGTATTATCCATCTCGGATATTGCCGTGACTACTTCTGGTAATTATCGGAAGTATTATTATAAAGATGGAAAAAAATATGCTCACCACATTGACCCTCGTTCAGGGCAACCCATAGTTCATAACCTGTTAAGTGTAACTGTGATAGCTCCAAAATGTATGTTGGCAGATGCCTATGCTTGTTCGTTTATGGTAGTGGGAATGGATAGCGCCATGAAGGTGTATAAATCTGTGCCTGGTATGGAGTGCTATTTCGTTTATGTGGACTCACAAGGCAAAAATCAGGTTAAATATACGAGTGGCTTTAAAAAGTTTCTATCTGATTAATTGATAGTTGCTTTCGCTGTTTTTGGTTTTATTTTTTAACAGGATAACTGTAGTTTTTAATTTTAATTGTGATTGTTGGTTAACTTGTTGTTTTATAGTGTTTTGTGTTGGTTTTATTGGTGGTAGTTGTGTCAGATTTTTTTAGAAGAACAAAATAGAAACATTTAATTTTTTTATTACTGATAAAATCACTACTTTTGTAGTCCAAAAAATAGCATGAAACGAGCACGTTAAACCGTGTTGACAAGCAATGAATTGGGATTCGACAGTGTCAATGATTATGATCGAATTTCATCTACACCAAGAGATTATTCATATAATACATGAAACGGAAGATTTTTTTTATCACAATACTTACTTTAATACTTGCTTCATGCAGCGAGTATCAGAAGTTGTTAAAATCAGATGATGCTGATCTTAAATACCGAAAGGGGATTGAGTATTTCGAAAAGAAGGATTTCTTAAGAGCGTCAAATTTGTTTGATGCCGTGTCTAGCTATTATAAGGGTACAGAGCGGTCGGAGGAATTGTTGGTGTATATGGCAAAGTCTGCATTGGGTCAAAAGGACTATTTCACCGCAAGTGCATATTTCAAAAAGTATGTCAAAACATATCCAAAGGGAAAATATGTAATAGAGTCAAAGTTTATGATTGGCTACTGTTATTATTTGGATTCGCCCGATGCACGCTTAGATCAAGAGGCTACTCAAGATGCCATCACAGCATTTCAGGAGTTTATAGAATTGTATCCTGAGAGTGAGCGCATTCAAGAAGCCAATAAATATCTTGATGAAATGAATAATAAAATGGCGTTTAAATTACTCATCAATTCAAGGCTTTATTTCAATTTGGGCAATTACATGGGGAATAATTATGAGTCAGCAATTATTACTGCTCAAAACGCACTGAGAAAATATCCTGCAAACACGTATCGCGAAGAGTTTTCAATGATAATTCTAGAGTCAAAGTATCAAGAAGCTGTTTTGAGTGTGGAGGAGAAGAAAATTGAACGTTACCGAACAGCGATTGACGAATATTACAATTTTATTAATGAATTTCCTGATGGGAAATTGAAGAAAAAAGCCGAGAAGATTTTCAACGTTTCAAAGAACCAAATTAAAGAATAAATACACAATTATAATTATGGATTACAAAAAACTCAATGCTCCAAACAACACCATCTCACGTGATATGTCTCAAATGAGTGAGAAAGTGGGTAATGTTTACGAAACGGTTAAAATAATTGGAAAACGTGCGAATCAAATCAGCGTTGAAACAAAGACCGAATTAGATAAAAAATTGTTAGAGTTTGCTTCTTTTAATGAAAATATTGAAGAGGTTTTTGAAAATAGAGAACAAATTGAAATTTCTCGTTATTACGAAAAGCTTCCAAAGGCTGTGTTGATTGCCACTCAAGAATATATTGAGGACAAAATTTATTATCGTAACCCCATTAAGGATAAGTTGAAATAGCAAAAACTATGTCATTGTAGTTGAAGCATTCGATGACTAATTTTTATACCTTTGATAGATGAAAGAAAATGGTGAGCTATACTCACTTTTTTCTTTTATCTTTTTTTGTTTGTGTTATGTTCAATTCATTTTTGTACTTTTGTATCATCAGTAAATGGAGGGTTGGTCGTTAAGTATTTATCCTTCAATTATCAAAAAATAATGTAAAGTAGCGTGTTCATATATCCCAGGTATGCTTAAAGGTAAGAAGATATTATTAGCTGTAACAGGTAGTATTGCTGCATATAAGGCTGCAATGCTGATAAGACTTTTAGTAAAAGAAGGTGCGGAAGTCCAAGTTCTGATGACGGCTTTGGCTAAGGAGTTTATAAGCCCTCTCACACTAGCCACTTTGTCAAAAAGACCCATTTTAGTAGATTTTTTTGACCCTACTAATGGCGCATGGAACAGTCATGTGAATTTGGGTATGTGGGCCGATGCTTATTTGGTAGCTCCAGCCACTGCCAATACAATTGGCAAAATGGCTAATGGAATAGCCGACAATCTGGTGCTGACTACCTATTTGTCAGCCAAATGTCCAGTTTTGGTGGCACCTGCCATGGATTTGGATATGTTTGCTCATCCCGCCAATCAACGAAACTTAGAGTTACTCAAGTCGGTTGGAAATATCATTATCGAACCCTCGAGTGGTGAGCTTGCAAGTGGCTTGGATGGAAAGGGTAGGATGGAGGAGCCCGAAAATATAGTCAAATTTTTAGTTGATTTTTTCACTCCAAAATTACTTGCAGGTAAAAAGGTGCTCATTACTGCCGGGCCTACATACGAAAAGATTGATCCTGTACGTTTTGTAGGTAATTATTCAACTGGAAAAATGGGATTTTCATTGGCCGAAGTGTGTGCTCAAATGGGTGCTACGGTTAAGTTGATTACTGGTCCAGTTGCTTTGCAAATAAATCATCCAAACGTTCATCGAATAGATGTGGAGTCGGCAGAGCAGATGTATGATTGTGCAGTAAGTGAATTTGCTAGTTGTGATGGAGCAATTCTTTGCGCAGCTGTGGCCGATTTTTCACCCGCAACAAAGTCTGATTCAAAAATAAAACGCGAGAAAGATAATTTGTGTATTGAACTGACACCAACCAAAGACATTGCTTCCCAAGTAGGTAAAATGAAACAGAATCATCAGTTTTTAGTCGGATTTGCTTTGGAAACAGATAATGAAGAGACCAATGCATTGAGTAAAATGGAACGTAAAAACTTTGACTTTATTGTACTTAATTCATTGAAAGATCCCAATGCTGGATTTGGTTTTGACACAAACAAAATATGCATTCTTCACAAAAGTGGGAGAAAGGACAATTTTGAATTGAAAAGTAAAATGGATGTAGCCCAAGATATTACTGCAGAAGTTGTTAATCTTATTTTATAATCTTAATGAGAAAAATAGTACTGTTACTTTTTTGCATATTGACCGTGGTGAAATCACCATCACAGGAACTCAACTGTGCAATTACCATTAATTCAGACCAAGTGGCCTCTGCTAATGCTAATAAATCATTGTTTTCTACTCTTACCAAGTCAATGATGGAGTTTATGAATAATCGTAGGTGGAGTGAGATGACCTATGCAAGTAATGAACGCATTGAATGTAATATTAATATGGTGGTTAAAAAAGTAGATGGTGATGTTATTACCGCCGATTTGCAAGTACAAGCTAAGCGACCTGTATATGGAGCAAATTATAAGTCAACAATTTTTAATTACAAGGATGGCTATTTTTCTTTTAAATATAAGGAGTTGGATCAATTGGAGATGAATGGACCTAATAGTTTCTCTTCCAATCTGACTGCTGTTTTGGCATATTATGCATATATTATCATTGGTTATGATATGGATTCATTTTCTAGAGTTGGTGGATCACCGTTTTTCACTCTAGCTGAAAGTATTGTCAATGCAGCCCAGGGTACCGACGGCTATAATGATGGCGGATGGGAGGCATCGTTTAAAAACACCAAAAACCGTTATGCGCTCATCAATAATCTAAATGATGAGGCTTTCAAAAAGTTTAGAAATTTCTTTTATGAATACCATCGGTTGGGCTTGGATGAAATGACTTCCAACGCTGAAAACGCACGTGCCCGTATTGCAGCTGGTTTGCCATTGCTCAGGGATGCCAATAGAGCAAGACCATCTTCCATCGTTATCTTGACTTTCTTTGATGCCAAAGATGATGAGCTGATTAATATTTTTTCTAAAGCCTCAACAAAAGAAAAAGCAGATGCGTTGGAAATATTGACTGATATTAATCCAACAAAATCAACCCGATACGAGCTGATAAACAAAACTCAATAAAACAATGCTAAAGTCCATTTATATTTCAAATTATGCGCTGATATCCGAATTGAAAATTGATTTTCAATCCGGATTTTCTGTTATTACGGGTGAAACGGGTGCTGGGAAATCAATCATACTTGGAGCCTTGTCGTTAATAATGGGTCAGCGTGCTGATTCAAAATCGATTAAAATTGATGCCGAAAAATGTGTTATTGAAGCCGAATTTGATGTTTTAAACTATCGCCATCTGTCAATGTTTTTTATTCAAAATGATTTAGAAAATGATGGAAAATGCTGTATTATAAGGCGTGAACTAACCAATTCGGGGAAATCACGGGCTTTTATCAACGACACCCCTGTAGCACTAAATCTAATCAAAGATCTTTCGAATAGATTGGTAGATATTCATTCGCAACATGAAAATCTTTTACTTTCGAATGAATTGTACCAATTGGAAGTAGTGGATACAATTGCTCTTAATAATACGCAGATAGCTGCTTATAAACAATGCTTTGAACAATGGCGAACACTCCTTGCCGAACAGAAGAAATTACAATCACTAGCCGATAAACAATCTTTGGATCTGGATTATATCAAGTTCCAATATACTCATCTTTCTGAAGCAAATCTTATTGAGGGCGAACAAGAGGAGCTTGAGCACGAGCTAGATACGCTTATTCATGCAGAAGAAATTAAGTCAAATTTGAGAAAGTCTGTGCTACTTCTCAATGACGATAATGCCTCATTATCACAACTTAATGAGTGTATGAATTCTCTCGCACATATTAAATCTTATATTACAGATGGGGATGGCTGGTCTGAGCGATTGCAAACAGCATATATCGACCTGAAAGATATCTGTTCAGAAATGAGTATGGTGGAGGAACGTGTGGAGTACAATCCTTCACGAACGGAGTGGGTTGAAAATCGACTGAGTGAAATTTTTTCTTTACAAAAAAAACACAAAGTTTCATCAGTGTCCGAATTAATCATCCACAGGGACGAACTGGCGAAACTTCTAGACCAGATCGATTCGTTTGATGATGAAATAAAAGCGAAAGAAGCACAAATCCAAAAGGTGTTTGAGGAACTAACTGATTTGTCAAATAAATTGACAAGTAGTAGGAGGGTGGCCATTCAGCCAATAGAAGGCTATCTGGTTACTCAGCTTGTCAAGTTGGGTATGCCCAATATCCAGTTTCAAGTTGCAATCAATGTATCTACAGATTTTACAGAACATGGTCGTGATGAGGTACAATTCCTCTTTTCGGCTAATAAAAATAGACCACTTCAACCAGTGGCTCAAATAGCTTCGGGCGGTGAAGTGGCACGCGTGATGTTAGCACTCAAATCACTGATAGCTCATAAGTC
>CAIUKZ010000544.1 GCA_903899865.1 uncultured Bacteroidales bacterium
ACTCCCCGATGCGCACCAGCATATCGGGGAGTGTTCTTATTTTATCCCTTTAGGGGTTTGGGGTCATTATTTTGCCATTTCGATAGCAACAGCCACTTGTACAGTAGCACCTACCATTGGGTTGTTACCCATGCCTAGGAATCCCATCATTTCTACGTGAGCAGGTACTGATGACGAACCAGCAAACTGAGCATCGCCGTGCATACGTCCCATGGTGTCAGTCATACCATAAGATGCTGGACCTGCACCCATATTGTCGGGGTGAAGTGTGCGTCCAGTTCCACCACCAGAAGCTACTGAGAAATAGCTTTTGCCTTGCTCGATGCATTCTTTTTTGTATGTTCCAGCTACAGGGTGTTGGAAGCGTGTAGGGTTGGTCGAATTACCAGTGATAGAAACATCCACACCTTCGGCACGCATGATGGCTACACCTTCGCGAACATCATCAGCACCATAGCATTTTACTGCAGCGCGTATTCCATCAGAATATGCTTTGGTTTTAACCACGTTCAATTCGCCAGTTGCGTAATCAAAATCGGTTTGTACATAAGTAAAACCATTGATACGTGAGATGATCATAGCAGCATCTTTGCCAAGTCCGTTAAGGATTACTCGCAATGGTTCTTTACGCACTTTGTTGGCCGACTGAGCGATACCGATAGCACCTTCAGCAGCAGCAAATGATTCGTGTCCTGCAAGGAATGCAAAACATTTGGTCTCGTTGCGAAGCAACATAGCAGCCAAGTTACCATGTCCAAGGCCTACCTTGCGGTCTTCGGCAACAGAACCAGGAATACAGAATGCTTGAAGACCAATGCCGATAGCTTCGGCAGCAGCAGCAGCGGTAGTACATCCTTTTTTGATGGCGATAGCAGCACCTACTACGTAAGCCCATTTCGCATTTTCAAAAGCGATATTTTGGATGTCTTCACAAATTTTGTACGGGTCGATGCCTTTAGCAGCACAGATGGCTTTGGCTTCGTCGATATCTTTGATATCGTATGTGTTGAGTGCCGCATTCACCTTGTTGATACGACGGTCATAACTTTCAAATAACATAATATTTAATTGATAATTGATAATTGATAATTAATAATTGATAATTAAAACTGTTGAATAAATTATTCTTTCGATTGTTTTATTATTGCCGTTAAAAGTTTGATAAGCTCGATACAGTCAGCATTCATGCTTTCAAATTGAGTGTTATCTAAGTAATCAGTCTCGTGTAGCAATTCAATCCAGTATTGAGATTCGCTTGCTTCTTTGAGCGATATCTGCAATTTTGATGTAAAAACTTTTTTTTGCTTTGGCCTTGAATGGCTTCTTTTATGTTAGCCCCGATACTCGTTCCTGATCGCAATAATTGTTTTGAAAGAATATATTCCTTCTTTTCTGATAAAAGATATTGATATAGCCGAATAATTCTGATTGCAAATTTTTTGCTTTTGGATACAATTAAATTGTCTTTCATAATTATTCATTATTCATTATCAATTATTCATTACTCATGTCGTGGGTCAATGTATTTAGCGGCATTGTCGAAACGACCGTATTTGCTGGTTGATTTTTTCAAGGCTTCGTTGGCGTCAACTCCTTTTTTGATTAAATCCATCATAGGACCAAAACGAACGAACTCGTATCCACATGCTTCGCCATCTTCATCAAGCGCCATTCGGTTGATGTAGCCTTCAGCCATTTCTAAGTAACGAACGCCCTTAGCTTGTGTGCTAAACATGGTTCCTACTTGTGAACGAAGACCTTTTCCCAAATCCTCAAGTCCTGCTCCGATTGGAAGACCACCTTCAGAGAATGCAGACTGTGAGCGACCATAAGCGATTTGTAAGAAAAGTTCGCGCATTGCCACGTTGATAGCATCACACACTAAGTCAGTGTTCAACGCTTCAAGGATGGTTTTGCCAGTAAGGATTTCAGCAGCCATTGCAGCAGAGTGAGTCATGCCTGAGCAACCGATAGTTTCTACCAATGCTTCTTCGATGATGCCGTCTTTGATGTTTAATGTAAGCTTGCAAGCACCTTGCTGAGGCGCACACCAACCCACACCGTGAGTCAAACCCGAAATGTCTTTGATCTCTTTCGATTTAACCCATTTTCCTTCTTGAGGGATGGGTGCTGGTCCGTGGTTAGGACCTTTTTTTACAACACACATGTGTTCTACTTCGTGCGAATAAATCATACTTTACTTGTTTAAAAATTATAATAGTTTATAAAATCTTTTTGTTGTTTGAATTTTTCACAAAAGTACTATTTTTTTATCGCATTGCAATGGGTGTTTTGGGTCTAATAGGGGTTTTGAGTGAACTTTTTTGATTGAATATTGTTTTGCAATATTTTAATTATAACTGGTTAGTAATAAAATTATTGGCAGTATCTCATTGAAGAAATACTGCCAATAATAAATGAGTTGAATTGCGACTATTTTTCGGTTTTTTCGGGGTTTTCAAATTCACTGTGATTGGCTACCCATTTGTCAAGTGGAATGAGAAATAAATTGATTGCCATCACGGTGATGGTTCCGATAAGTGTTTCTTTGAATAATCCTGCAGCTGCTGTACATCCAAGTGCTGAAGCACACCATACGGTGGCTGCTGTGGTAAGTCCTTTGACATTCAATCCATCTTTGAAAATGATACCTGCACCTAAGAAACCTATGCCAGTTACCACCTGACTGATGATACGCGTCACATCACCACCAAACTGTGCCATGTTGATGGATAGCAGCACATAGAGTGCTGAGCCTACAGCTACTAGTGTGTTGGTTCTCAATCCTGCTGATTTTCTGTGCCATTGGCGTTCAATCCCAATTAATAATCCAGCGGTGAGTGCTGCAAATAGTCGAAGTATAAATTCAATGGTTGTCATAAATGGTTGAGATTATAATGGTTACGTTGAGTATGATGTTAAGAACTAACAATCAT
>CAIUKZ010000545.1 GCA_903899865.1 uncultured Bacteroidales bacterium
CTGCATAGGCGGATCATGACAAGCGCTGTGTATGTTCAGAATTCGACCTACAACCAGAAAAACGCAAAAATCGATCCTGATAACCGTCTTTTGTGGCGGCATGAGCCATTGCGAATGGAAGCAGAAGTACTGCGGGATTCAATTCTCGCCGTAAGCGGCAAGCTTAATCGCGAAATGTTTGGGCCGTCACTCAAACCACCACTTCCAGCCGAAGCCATGGCAGGGCGAAACAAGGATAACTCCGTACCTCGTCCTAAGACCAGTAGTAGCTTCAAGAAGAATATAGCCTGGGTAAAGAATTTTTTCACGCATTACTTTCTTACCTGCTACGACTTTAAATACTTTTTCTACCGGACATAGAATTTGAGATATTGTACTTGCCCATCCAGAACGACGAACTTCAACGTCAAGATATTCTTTGATTTTACGTTCTTTTCCACTCAATACTCTAAGTACAAACCATTTGGTTTCCAATTCTTGTTGTTGTATAGTCTCCATGTTTGTAAAGGCTTATTTAAAAAACTTGTAAAAATTTTCAAAAACCAACTCTGAAGCGCCATCCATACCAAATATGATTAACGTCAATACAATTACACTAACCAATGTAATCAATGTAGACTGTTGAAGTTCACTCCAAGTAGGCCATGTTACTTTATGAATTAATTCATCAAAAGCTTGCTCAAAATAATTAAATAGTTTTGTCATTTTGTTTGTTTTTTAAAATGAAATTCCGATGTTGGAATAGCATTTGTATTGCACAGGCACTAGGATTCGAACCCAGATCAAAGGTTTTGGAGACCTGCATGCTACCGTTGCACCATGCCTGTAAATTTATAAATTCAAAAGAGCTATTAAAATACAAAGTACTTAGATTTAAAACCTAAGTACTTTGTATATATTGTGTCTTAGTACTTAATACGTAGTACTCAGTACTTAGTGATTAGATTACTTAACAATTTCAGTTACTTGACCTGCACCCACTGTACGTCCACCTTCACGGATAGAGAATTTCAATCCTTTTTCCATAGCGATTGGTCCGATCAATTTCACTGTCAAGCTAACATTATCACCAGGCATTACCATTTCTGTTCCAGCTGGTAATTCAACTTCACCAGTGATATCAGTTGTACGGAAATAGAATTGAGGGCGATATTTTTGGAAGAATGGCGTATGACGTCCACCTTCTTCTTTGCTTAATACGTATACTTCACACTTGAATTCAGTATGTGGAGTGATTGATTTTGGCTTACAGATTACCATACCACGACGGATATCGTTTTTCTCAATACCACGTAATAATAAACCTGCATTATCACCAGCTTCACCTCTGTCTAATAATTTACGGAACATCTCAACACCTGTACATACAGATTTCAAAGGAGTTTCGTTGAAACCAACGATTTCTACCTCTTCACCTACTTTGATCACACCTCTTTCGATACGACCAGTAGCAACTGTACCACGACCTGTGATAGAGAATACGTCCTCAACTGACATCAAGAAATCTTGATCAATTGGACGTGGAGGCAATGGAATGTAAGAATCAACCGCATCCATCAACTCAGTTACTTTTGCAACCCATTGCTCTTCACCAGCTAATGCGCCAGTAGCAGAACCTTGGATGATTGGTGTATTGTCACCATCAAAACCATATGAACTTAATAAATCACGGATTTCAATTTCAACTAATTCTAATAACTCAGCATCATCAACTAAGTCAACTTTGTTCATAAATACTACCATACGAGGTACACCTACTTGACGTGCAAGAAGGATATGCTCACGAGTTTGTGGCATTGGACCATCTGTAGCAGCAACAACTAGAATAGCGCCATCCATTTGAGCAGCACCAGTAATCATATTCTTAACGTAATCGGCGTGACCTGGGCAATCTACGTGTGCATAGTGACGAGTAGATGTTTCATACTCAACGTGTGCAGTATTGATCGTGATACCACGCTCTTTTTCCTCTGGTGCACCATCGATATCATCATAGTTTTTCTTTTCAGCCAAACCTCTTTTTGATAATACGTCGGTTATAGCCGCTGTTAATGTAGTTTTACCATGATCAACGTGACCAATAGTGCCAATGTTTACGTGGGGTTTGTCCCTTTTGAAGGTCTCTTTTGCCATTTTATTCGTTTTTAAAAGTGTTTAAGATTTGTTTTATCTGTTATTTTTGGACTGCAAATGTAAATTTTACTTTTGATATATAAAAATATTTTTAGTTAGTTTTTGAACAAGTAATTATTAACATTTAAAATTGATCGATATTCAGCTGCAAAACTATTACAGAAAGGCATTTGAAAGATGATTTTGTCAAAAAATCATAATCCCAAGAATCATCATTAAAGATGCTAAGGTAATTATCTTATTATAAAAAAATTAATACTTCACCGTTTCATTAAAAAGTTTCATGGTACTTAACTCCTCTTCTGATAAACCGCCATTGTCAGATTCTGTACTTTGAAAAACTAAAAATGCAGAAATTTTACCTTCAATAGGCAATTTGAAAAAATCTTGATGAATGATAATTTTTGCTATGGAGATTTTTAATCGTACCCCATCCATTTGCTTATTACCTATCGTCTTTTGAATTTGACTTTGTGAACAATTCTTTTTGCCAAATTTTTTAATGATAATATCAGTAAAAGCTTCTGTTTCAATTTTACCATCAAAATTAAATAGCATGATATTAAAATCATTCCCGTCTAATGTCCAGCTTTTATAACCTATTCCACCTTCTTCTTCTTTGGCAAAGCTTTTAGGATATTTAAATGAAATAGTTCCATTATCAAACGTATGATTTAACTCTGAAACAATTTTAAAAACTGGATTTGTAAGTGTTTCATTTAGCTTCAACTCTTTACCTTCTTCTATTGCATATTCTTTTCCGTTGATAAATAAAGAAAATTGCGAATTGGTATTCGACTGTTGTGCAATTAAAGATGTTGAAATAAAACTAGAGAAGATTAATAAAAGCTGAACTTTGAGCATAGTAATAATGATTAAAAAGTAAATATAGAATTTTAATTTA
>CAIUKZ010000546.1 GCA_903899865.1 uncultured Bacteroidales bacterium
CAGATAAAAAATGGGACTTTAGGGATTCATGATTGTTTGTCTGATTTTTTTAAGTCCTATGCCGCATTTCAATTTGAGGTGAGAGAGAACCAAAACAAATGCATTTAATTCTAACATATCCGCTAATTCTAAGATTTTTAACTATGAGAAAATTGCAATTTCTATTCATGTTCATGCTATTAAGTTTGATGACTTCAATGTCTTTTGGTCAAGAAAAACGAGATGATTTTTACCCCACAGAGATTTGGAAAGATACCAAAGGTGATACTATCAATGCCCACGGCGGTGGCTTTATGTACCACAAAGGAACTTATTATTGGTATGGTGAATTGAAACGCGGAACTACCTGGCTGGTTCCAGGACAAAACTGGGAATGTTACAGAGTGAATGCTGGTGGTGTTTCATGTTATTCGTCCAAAGACTTAGTGAATTGGAAAAAAGAAGGCGTTGTACTTCCAGCTAATAAAACAGATCAAAACCATGATTTGCATTACAGTAAAGTCTTAGAAAGACCCAAGGTAATCTACAATGAGAAGACTAAGAAGTTTGTAATGTGGTTACACATCGATTCGCAAGACTATTCTGCTGCTAGAGTGGGTATAGCTGTTAGCGATAAACCGACTGGCCCTTTTAAGTATATCCAGAGCATTAAACCCAATGGATTGGATAGTAGAGATATGACTGTTTTCAAAGATGATGAAAAAAGTGCATATCTCATTTATTCATCAGAATGGAACAAAAACTTGCATATCAGTAAACTAACTGACGATTATCAAAATGTTTCAGGTAAAGATATTATTGCTTTGCCTAGAATGAGTAGAGAAGCTCCAGCGATGTTTAAACATAAAAATAGATATTATTTGATAACTTCCTTGACCACTGGTTGGGATCCGAATATGGCATTAGTGGCTCATGCAGATAGCATTATGGGAAAATGGAACCCAGGATATAACCCTTGCAAAGGCGAAAAAGCCGATTTGACATTTACAGGTCAGAGCACTTTTGTACTGCCAATTGAAGGGAAACCAGGTAAATATATTTTTATGGCAGACGTGTGGAAAAAGACCAACTTACAAGACTCAAGATATATCTGGTTGCCATTAGAGTTTAAAAATGATTCAGTGGAAATCTCGTGGAAGAAGAGTTGGAGTCTGACAAAGTAAATTACACCCATTCTTATATATTTTAATTGTATTTTTATCGTGATGAATCCTGTAATTCTTTAAGAGAAATGCCGGATTCATTATGTTTTTGAACTACTTTGGATTCTGTTCAGTTTATTGTCAGTATGAAACCATATTATCTCTTTGTGTTATTTTTCTTTTTTGCGAGTTTGCAAGAATTGTGTGCTGCACAAGCAAATCAGAATAAACCCCGTGCGTTTTATCTATCAGTGAGTGGAGATGATGCCAATGAAGGAACAAAGAATTCGCCATGGAAAAGTATTGAAAAATTAAATGCGTCGAATTTCAAGTCTGGAGATAGTATTTTATTCGAAGGAGGTAGCGTTTTTGAGGGTTCGCTAAAGTTGAACAGTTCAAATGTGATTCATGGCGAAGCCACTTTGGTTATTTCATCTTTTGGGAAATCGAGCGCAGTAATCAATGCTGGTAAAAACGAAGGTGTGATGCTGAGTGACATTAGCAATTTTACAATATCACGGTTGAAAATTGTAGGCGATGGACGAGAAAAGGGCAATGTGTCCGATGGATTAAGTGTCTATAAATGTATTCATTTTATCATTGACAGTGTTGAAGTGGCTGGATTTCAACATTCAGGTTTGCAAGTGAAAATTGGCAGTGATTTTAAAATGACTCATGTACATGCACATGACAATGGATTTGCAGGGATACATGTGTGTGGAACCAAACAACAACCGGAAGGAAAGTACGAGAATCATAATGTTTACATTGCCGACTGCATAGCCAGTAACAATCCTGGAGATCCTACTGTCATGCGTCATCATAGTGGGAATGGCATATTGGTTTCTAATTGTCGGAATGCGCTCATCGAATATTGTTTAGCCTACAATAATGGGTGGGATCAACCAGCAGAGAATACAGGTGGACCTGTTGGTATTTGGTTCTGGGATGCCACAGAAAGTATTATTCAATACTCCATTTCGCATGACAATAAAACCAATCGTAATGCAAAAGACGGTGGAGGGTTTGATTTGGATGGTGGAGTAACTAATTCTAAGATACAATACTGTTTGTCATACAACAATGAAGGTGCAGGATACGGTCTCTTTGAATTTGGGGCTGTGAAGAAATGGAAAGACAACGTGGTGCGGTATAATATTAGTGTCAATGATGGTACGTTGCATGATGGATCAATTGCGATATGGGCAGCCACAGGCAAATCAATGACTAACTGTGAGATATACAACAATACATTCTTTAATAATGGCGAGAAAGCCTATTCTCTTTCTATTGTAAATAATATGCCTGCTTTCAATTTTCGGAATAATATTTTTGTGTATCGAGATGGATTTTTGTGTTTTGGTCATCATTTAGAGACAGGTAAAGAGTATTTTGAGAATAATTGTTACTTCAGTTTAAAATCAAAAGAGGATATAGCTGGCTATCCGTGCCTCAAGGATTGGGCAAAAGCTACTGGTAATGAGATGAAAAATGGCAGGTGTATAGGCCGTTGCATAAATCCGGGTTTATTAGCCCCGTCAACTATTCAGTTGGATAATCCTCGAGCGTTAAATAAAGAGACTTTGAAGACGTTCGGATTGAGGGCAGACTCCAAGTTAATTGATGAAGGCATTGATTTGTCCAAAGTCGTAAATGCCAATATGGGTAAACACGACATGGTGGGCAATCAAATTCCTCAAGGTAAGGGTTATGATATTGGAGCCTTAGAGTACACGAAATAATTTTTAAAAATATATAATGAATTGCAATAAAGAAAGAATGAAAAGGGGATTTTTGCCACACGCATTACTTTTGGTGATGGGGTTCTGTATAGGAGTTTTATCAGGTTTTGCAGCTCAGCCAGAGACGCAGTTGGCCTCGTTACAAAAAGCACCTAACTACACCTTAAGTCTGGGTGAAAAAGAATGGAAATTTACTAAAATCATTCCTAAGCGTCAGGGTGACCTGACTAAGGATAAAGTCCTGTTTATTTCAGAGGAATCAGATAAGACGAAAATGTTGAGTGTGAAACTTGATAGTGCCTCTGTTTTAGAGTCTATTGCTGTTGGATTTTCGAATACAGATCTCAACCAGATTTATTATACAGTGCTGGGATCTGAAGATATGCAAACTTGGAATGTGTTGGCAGATAAATCCGATTTCATTAACGCTGGTCAACAGGTGAAATTGATTAAAAAAAGTGATGTTGCTGAAGTTGCAAATACAGTTGGATTTGTTGAAAAGGTTATTTCCACTAGGCTAGAGATACCGGTTGTACCCACTAAAACTCGTTTCTTGAAAGTATTGCTTAAAAAAGTGTTGAATGCTACAAACGAAACGGTTGTTCCATTGGACATCCACATGTCAGTATTTGGTGCTCAAAAGGATGAGTTTTCAGAGTCTGATTATGTCTCGAAACAATTAAATGACACCAAATGGGAGTCAGTAGGGATTCCGCATTGCTATAACGATATGGATACCTATTTAAACTCAAATGATGTGAATCTGTGGCGAGGAACAACGTGGTATCGTAAACATTTCGTTGTGGATGAAACGCTACAAAACAAAAAGGTGTTTCTCGAGTTTAAGGGTGTCAATACAGGTGTGGCTGTTTTTGTAAATGGTAAGTTTAAAGCTGGAAATACTTCGGTGAAACAACCAAGTGATGTAACTCATGTTGGCGGCTTTTTGCCATTTCTACTTGATATCACCGATGATTTGAATTATGGTGCGGAAAACTTGATAGCAGTAAAAGTGTCAAACTCTGATGGAAGCTTTTTTAAATGGCCAGGGTTTGGTGTTTATGATGGTTTTGCGATGAATTGGGGCGGAATAGTATCACCAGTATGTCTTCATGTGACGAACAAGGTGTATGTCCCAGAAAACGTTTATTCGCCTTTACATCAATGGGGTAATTATATCAGTACCATCAAAGCAGATGACAAACTTGCTGTATTGAGCATCCAAACCAATGTGGTAAATGAATCTGAGAAGCTTCTGAAAGCCACATTGATAAATGAAATTAAAACAGCTCAAGGCAAAGTAGTGCTGACATTAAAATCGGAAAAGAATGTTTTAGCACATGGATCAGTTGGATTTGACCAACAAGGTGAGGTGAAAAACCCATTGCTGTGGTACCCCAATAACAGCCCTTATGGCAAACCATACCTGTATTCGGTCGTAACATCGGTGGTAGTGGAAGGAAAAGTGGTATATAGTAAAGAAACAAAAGTTGGAATTAGAACCTATTCATGGGATGGCGATTATTGTTATGTGAACGGGAAAAAGCATTTGATGGTAGGTTTTGGTCATCGAAATTGTTATCCTGCATTGGGGTCTGCAGTGCCTGCTGAAATACAATGGAAAGATATGAAGTTGATAGCTGAAGCTGGAGGTAACACACTTCGTATAGGTCACGTGCCGGCAACAGACGCAACCCTTGATGCTTGCGATGAATACGGCATTATGGTGATGCAAAACAGTGGAGATAATGAATGGGCACTTAGAGATGAACCTGCACTGACTTACAAAAGAGAGTATGACAGAGACATGATGATTCACAATAGAAATAGAGCGTCAATAGCCGTGTGGGAGTCCAATAATGGCATTGCAAAAGTAGGCGAAAAATATTTGCCAAGTTACACACAAGCACTAGCAAATCAATGGGATTCATTGCAAAATCGAATTGTGGCTACAAGAGATAAGACACAACCAGATTTTCCAAAAGATAAACGATTGATGGTAGGCTACTCGAACCTTTACAAAAAGGTAGAAGGTTCGCCCTCCATCAATGTAGAAGTATATGGTGCATTTTGGGATGGGAGGAGAAGTATCAATATTTCACGTGACGACTATGCCAACGAAAAACAATTTGTGAATTGGTTTGTCGATGATTACGTAAATAATTTGAAAGATAAAGCTTGTGGATGGTTGGACTGGATGCTCGCAGAGACACAAGGAGAAGGGTACACCATTTACTTGAATGGGAAATCGAAACAAAAGTCGTTGGGCTCAAGTGCGATGGACGGAAATCGTATTCCGAAATTAAAATATCAGGTATTTAAAAATGCATTATGGGTTGACTATGCTACCAAGCCAGGAGTAGCTTTGCAGTCTTCTTGGAATTTGTCAGGTGTTCAGACTGTTGATGCATGGAGTAATTGTCCTAAGGTAGAATTGTTTCTAAATGGTGTTAGTTTAGGAGTCAAAATTCCAGACTTATTGACAAAACATTGCAGATGGGAAAATGTGACATGGCAAAGTGGAACACTACGTGCAGTGGGATTAAGTGCTTCCAATAAGCCAGTTTGCTCAGATACAAGGAAAACTGCTGGAGCACCTCATCATATAGAATTGTCAGTTGAACAACCTTTAGTTAAACCAGATGGCACTACTTTTGGTTTATTGGCAAACGGAAGTGATGCTGCTCTTATTACAGCAAAAATTGTAGATAAAGATGGTAACTGGTGTCCAGATGCAAATAACATTATTACCTTTGATATACAAGGTGAAGGGGTTTACAAAGGCTCTTATAATTTCTATGTGACTGATAACAAACCATTGGGGTATCATGCGCCTGGCGATAAGGAATTGCAGGCAGAGGGCGGACTGATGAAAGTTGCTGTTCGTTCTACGTTTAATTCGGGCAAAGTAACAATAACAGCTCGATCGCTAGGTTTAGGAAATGGAATATTAACTTATACAACAAAATAAAAAGATGAGAAATAATCAATTGCTTTTATTATTAGTATTTTTAGGCTTTTCAATGAGTGCTTTTTCACAGAAAAAAAGCAAAGTAGAACCAAAGCCAGAGTTTTCCACCATCACTTATTACAAAGTAGATACCACCGAACTCAAAGCGGATGTGTTTTTACCTTCTCAAAATCAAAAGGGGAAAATGCCACTTTACATCCATCTTCATGGTGGCGGATTCTCGCAAGGAGATAGGACCAATGATTATGAAATATGCCGAATGATGACTCGCAATGGCTGTGTGGCTGTAGCTATGAGTTATACGCTGTACATGAAAGGGAAGGATTTTGGTTGTCCAGGTATTCTTTCTGAAAAAACCAAAGCGATACAGATTGCAGTAAACCAACTTTGGAGAGCAACCGATTACTTTGTTAAAAACGCCAATTCTTATCAAATTGATACAACTAAAGTGTTTATAGGTGGATGTAGTGCAGGTGCAGAAACCGCACTTCATGCCGCATATTGGGATAGAGAATGGATGGGTATGTATCCTGAGCAACTTTCTAAAGGGTTCAAATATGCAGGTGTGCTTGAAGTGTCAGGGGCATTGATGGATATAAATTTGATTACGAAAGAAAACATGGTGCCAACGATGATGTTTCACGGTAATGCCGATAGAACTGTGCCTTATGCCACTGCCTCTCACCGTTACTGTCCATGCAATGCCA
>CAIUKZ010000547.1 GCA_903899865.1 uncultured Bacteroidales bacterium
AAATGGAACAAATATGTGGGGTGCTGTACTCGATGGTGCTAATCTGGGAGGTATAGAAGATACACATATCACACGCGATATTGAGTAAGAGACTGGATTATAGAGCCAAGATTATAGAGCCAAGAACCAAGATTTAAGAAATTTCAGATTTCAGATTTTTGGAAGTGGGGCTGCATTTTTACTTTTTTCAAGTTTTAATTATTATAGCAGCCTAGTTCTTTTTTATGAATATCGCATTACAAAAATAAAATAGAGGAAGAAAACAATAATTTTCTTCCTCTATCGTTTTATTGAAGAGTCTGTCATAATTCTTCGCCCACTAGGTGCTTTGATGAATGAATACACTATGTTACCTTTGTACTTTGTGATAATTACAACCTAATAAACAAACAAAAATAGGCATTATCTATTTCAAGAACAAAGCGTTGGAAGTTTTTTACACCGCAACTAATTTTGTTTCCTAATGGGACTTACAATATAAGTAGAAAATGTAAAATTTGAACACTTATTTTTGATGTTTAAGAACTATGTTTTTTAACATAAAACATTGGGGCAAATTATTCATCTCTTATATTTCGATTCGCGACAAGTATCAGTTCGCTGACTTCCATATCTGACAATTACCCCTGACACCCCATATTTTTGCCTTCATCAAGCATAAACAGACAGCTAATGTGTCAAAATGGAAGTGATTTTTTTACTTCTGAGCATTTCTCACCTCACACATTCTACTCCTTACTCACCTTGCACTCGTTATAAAATCCTAATTTTTATGCTTTTCTGTGTAAGGTGAAATGGTAGTTTCGCCTTTTTTTCGTTAATTTGTAGTTAGATAATTATTCAATCAAAAATAAAAACTTTATGACTTTACAAGAATTAAAAGCTGCTTATGTGTCAGCTTATGGAAAAGAGGCAGAGGCAGTGTATTTTGCGCCTGGTCGTGTGAATCTTATTGGCGAACATACCGACTATAACGGTGGTTCGGTGTTCCCATGTGCTTTGAGTTTTGGAACCTACCTGTTGCTAAGCAAAAACGGTGGAAAATCAGTGAAATTTCGTTCATTGAACCAACCAGAAGTGACTGAATTGGGTCTTGACCAACTGACTACTCCGCTTGACAAAACATGGGTAAACTACCCACTTGGCGTGTTTGCTCAATACATCAAACGTGGTGTGGCTATCACTGAAGGATTTGACATCCTTATCTGGGGTGATGTGCCTAATGGTGCTGGTCTTTCATCGTCGGCATCATTGGAAGTAGTGACAGCATTTGCGCTAAATGATCAACTAGGAACTGGTTTCAATCGCACGGTATTGGCTCAAATCGGACAAAAAGCGGAGCATGAATTTGCATTCGTAAACTGTGGTATCATGGATCAGTTTGCTTCTGCCAACGGAGCTAAAGATAGCGCTATCCACTTGAACTGCGACACATTGGAATTTGAATTAGTTCCTGTAAAATTAGAAGGTGTAAAAATATTGATTTCTAACACTCACAGCCCACACAAATTGGATTCGGGTGCTTATAACCAACGTGTAGCTGAATGTAAACTTGCGGTGGAGCAACTAAACAAAGTGCGTCCTCTTAAATACTTGGCAGAACTGACCGAAGCTGAATTCAAATCAATCGAATCGGCCATCACTGATCCGGTAGCTCACAAACGTGCTCGTCACGTAGTAGGCGAAGTACAACGAACTTCTGATGCAGTAAAAGCATTGAAAGCGGGTGACTTAGTTAAATTTGGACAGTTGATGAATGCTTCTCACGCATCATTGCGCGATGACTATGAAGTAACAGGTCTTCAACTTGACACCATGGCTGAAGAGGCTTGGAAGGTTGAGGGTGTTATCGGTTCGCGTATGACTGGTGGTGGTTTTGGTGGTTGCACCGTGTCATTGGTAAAAGACGAAGCTATCGATACTTTCATTGCTCAAGTGGGCAAGGCTTATGAAGCCAAAACAGGTTTGAAACCTGAGTTCTACATCGCTGAAATCGGTGATGGAGCATGTAAATTGAATTAAGGTTGAACCACAAAAGGCACAAAAGTGAAAGCTTTTCGTGCCTTTTTGCTTATACTTTTTTACATGGTTCCAACAAAATCATATCTAAAGGATTTGACCTATCGAGTAACTGGTGCTGCAATTGAAGTTCACAAAAGGTTAGGTGCTGGACTTCTCGAAAGTGTTTATCATAAGTGCTTAGCCAAAGAATTGGAAATCAGAGGAATTAATCATCTTTCGGAGTACAAAGTGCCATTTAACTACAAAGGACATGATGTAAATGTGGATTTAAGGTGTGATTTCCTCATTGAGGGAATGTTAGTTGTGGAGATTAAATCTGTTGAAAAGTTCATTCCAATATTCGACGCACAATTGTTGACTTACATGAAATTACTTGAAGTTCCGAAAGGACTTTTGATTAACTTCAACGTGGACAATCTTTATGCGAAAGGACATAAAACTCTTGTAAACGAACTATTTAGAGAGTTAATAGACTGATTATTGTCAGTTTCCACTTAGATTTGAAATAAATAGATACTCTACAATGTCACTCTTTCACTTTTGTGGTAAATCAAAAATCTCATCAAGTAAAATAAATATCAAAGAATAAATCAACCACAAAGTAAGCTTTTGTGCCTTTTGTGGTTTAACATTTTTCCAAAGTTTTTCACTTTTGTGGTAAATCAAAAATTTCATCAAGTAAAATTAATATCAAAGAATCAATCAACCACAAAGTATGCTTTTGTGCCTTTTGTGGTTTATCATTTAAAATTATGAAAACAGCTAAAGAATTACAAATAGAATTGGATGGTAAAGAGGTGTCGTTGTACACGCTTTTCAATAAAAATGGAATGTCTGCTGACATTACCAACTACGGTGGAAAAATAGTACGCCTGTTTGCTCCTGACCGCAACGGTAAATTTGAAGATGTGACACTGGGGTTTGATACCTTGCAGGAATTTGTGGAAAAAGAAGAGTACTACGGTGCTATCTGTGGACGATTTGCCAACCGCATCAAGGATGGTAAATTCACCATTGATGGTGTGGAGTACACACTTCCTATCAACAATGGCACTAACTCACTTCACGGTGGTGTAGAAGGTTTTAACTCACAAGTGTGGAAGGTAGAAAAAGTAGAACAACAAAAAATAGTGTTGAGCTATTTCTCTGCCGATGGTGAAGAGGGTTACCCTGGTAACTTGACTGTAACTACCACTTATGAATTGACTGATGACAATAAGTTTAAAGTGCATTACGAGGCTACAACTGACAAAGCCACCATCGTGGGTCTGACTCAGCACGCTTACTTCAACCTCAAAGGACATGGCAATGGCACCATTCGTGACCACCAACTACAAATCAATGCTGACTATTACACCGTGCTTGATG
>CAIUKZ010000548.1 GCA_903899865.1 uncultured Bacteroidales bacterium
ATATCGTCTTTCACCTGCAATAATCATGTAGGTGTCATCTTCGTTTTTGCGCAGGGTAATGGGCGATATCACACCAAGTTGCTTGATGGATGTTGCCAATTCTTCTAGTGCTTCTTCATCAAAATGGGTACGAGGTTGGTGTGGATTGGGCTTTATCAAATCCAATGCTACTTCATTGATGGATGATGAGCCGCCAGTGTTAATGCTTTCCGTGTCAATCAATGCACCTAAGCCTCTTCCTAATCCTCTGTTGTTGTTTTTTGGGAAATTCATTCTTCTATTTTACTAGTGTTTGATTGCTTACTCCGTCTATTTGTGTTTTGCTATCAGCTCTTTGGCTAAGTCAATATAATTGCTTGAACCTTTTGATTCTGGGTCGTAAAGCAAAACTGGTTTGCCGTAGCTAGGAGCTTCACTTAGACGTACATTGCGAGTGATTACCGATTCAAACACCATGCCTTCAAAGTGTTTTTTTACTTCTGCATACACTTGATTGGCCAATCGCAAACGATTGTCGTACATAGTAAGAAGGAATCCTTCAATTTCAAGGGTCGTGTTGAGTTTGTTTTTTATGATTTTTATGGTGTTCAGCAGTTTGCTGATGCCTTCCAACGCAAAATATTCGCATTGCACAGGGATGATTACTGAGTCAGATGCAGTGAGTGCATTGACAGTAATAAGTCCTAATGAAGGGGAGCAGTCTATCAGTATGTAGTCATAAATTTCTTTGAGGGGTTTCAAGAAGTTTTCCATTACACGTTCACGATTGTCCATGTTGAGCATTTCTATCTCGGCACCTACCAAATCGATGTGCGAGGGGAGTACTTCCAGGTTATCAACTTCTGTTGGATGAATAGCACGCGTGGAAGGTACGCCATCTATCAAACATTCGTAGATAGTGAATTCGATGGAGCGAATATCTATGCCTAAGCCAGATGATGCATTAGCTTGGGGGTCTGCATCCACCAGTAGTATTTTTTTTCCTAGTGATGCCAATGATGCAGCTAAGTTGATAGCAGTCGTAGTTTTACCGACTCCACCTTTCTGGTTTGCTAAAGAAATTATTTTTCCCATAATGAATGTACTTATTTGCTCGTCAATTATTTAACGCTTCGATCTTTGAGTCTTTGGTAATTCCGACTAAAGTATGTCAGATTGCCACTACGACCTCTTGCAAAGATAAGAAAATTAATTGAGCCATTCAATAATGGAATGACACTTCAAAAACAAATAAGTTTTTTTTTGTCTAATGTTAATATTTATTATCGTACTACAACTCGGGTGTTGATGTGTTGAGTTTTCTAATTTTGAAATTTGCGTCAGCACTTCAAATTATCCACAAAGCTGGAATAAGTAGAAATTTTACAGCACCCATTTTTACAAAACTATTAGTATCACACGCCCAGATTGAGGAATTGATTGCTTGTTTGAAGCAGCAATATAAGATGTTATGTTTGATTTATTGCGGTAAGTATTTGATTTTCAGCGATTAATTAAAATAATGGTGGAATAACTCTGTTATTTGTCAAAATGACTTATTTTTGCAGTTGGTTCAGCATTCATGTCCATGGTGGAAAGAAGGTGAATGCATTAAAAACATGTCAACGTTTATTTTATGCAAAAACAAATATTTCAGACTAATACACCAACTCGTTGGAAAAGCTTTGTGTGGTTTGTGCGAATTTTAGTTGTGTTTTTGATTGTGATTTCTACCTCGGTAGTGATATCGCTACTCAATAAACGGAATTACGATTTAAGTGTACTCACTTACAAAACCAAGAAGTTGCCTGATATCAATTCTGATAAGTCTAAATTGTTCATTTCTAAAGCTGAACAGCTAGCTTTTGCCAAACAGTTAGCCCTTTATAGAAAAGAGCACGGGCAGAATATCAAACAACACAGAAAAAAAAGATATCAGGATATTCACAGTGATGTTGCCAAGAAGTTTCTTCCTGTAAGGGCTGGTTTTTATGTCAATTGGGATGTCAATTCCATCATTTCGTTGGAGAAAAATATTGATCATCTCAACATGATTATGCCTGAGTGGCTTTTCCAAAAAGATACGAAAGGGAATATAGAGAGCTGGGTGGAAAAGTCAACCATAGAACTAATCAACTACAGCGATGTGCCGATTATCCCGATGTTGAGTAATTTTTACAACAAACGATGGAATGGTGATAGTACCTACCTATTGCTCAAAGATCCAAAATCAAGAAGAAATCTGATTCTTAATATTAAGAAAACCCTTGTCAAAAACAAATTTCAAGGCATAAATATTGATTTCGAGAGCTTACCCAAGAAAATTAACCCTTATCTCATTCAGTTTTCAAAAGAACTACAAGCCAATCTGCAGCCAGCAGGACTTTTGACCACCATTGATATTGATCCAGAGGTGACAAACATTTCATATAAGGAACTTGCGCCTTATTATGATTTTATATTTGTGATGGCCTACAATGAGCATTATCCTGATGGTGAGGCTGGAAGTATTGCATCATTAGGATTTGTAGAAAAGGCTCTGGATGACGCCATGAAAGAAGTGCCATCTGAGAAAATTGTGCTTTGTGTGGCTGCCTATGGATTTGATTGGGCTAAGGGGAAACCTACCACCAAAATGTCCTACCAAGGACTTATCTCGCTTGCCAAAGAATATGAGGAGGATGTGTATTTCAATATGAGTCAATCAGATCTGACCATGAAGTATGACGATGATGATGGCATTCAACACGAGGTACATTGTAATGACGCTTGTGGTATTTTTAACACCATCCGCACAGCCCAAGATTATAATGCAGGTGGTATAGCACTTTGGTATTTGGGTTCGGAGGATGATAGGATATGGTCGTTTTATTCAAAGAATCTGAATGTCAATTATTTAAGTCAACACCCGTTCAATTTTAAAAAGATTGAAAAAATTCAACCTATTTCTTCGGTTATTTATAATAGTAAAGGCGAGATACTGGAGATGTTGTCTGAGCCGACCAAAGGGAATACCAAGCTTGAGTATGACGTTAAGGATCATTTGATTACCGACGAAAAATACACCACGCTACCAAGTTCATACCTCCTGAAAAGATTTGGAGCTACAAATGCTAAAAAGCTAGCAATAACCTTCGACGACGGACCTGATGCGCAATTCACGTCCGAGGTGTTGGATGTGTTAAAGGAGAAAAAGGTACATGCCACTTTTTTTGTTACTGGCACTAGTATTGAGAATAATATCCCATTACTGAAGCGTATCTACAACGAAGGTCATGAACTAGGAAATCATACCTTTACACACCCCAACTTGGAGGTAGTCTCTGAAAATAGAGAGCGGATAGAGCTACGATCCACCCGCTTGCTCATCGAAAGTGTGATAGGGCATTCTACCCTGCTTTTTAGAGCACCGTACATCACCGACTCCGAACCCAAGAAAATCTCGCAAATCAAATCCTTGTCCGTAGCACATAACGAAGGGTTTATTTCAGTCACCACCTACATCGACCCCTATGACTGGGAAAAAGGTGTGTCAGCCGATAGTATCGTGGCTAGAACCATTGCACGTCAGCACTTAGGTAACATCATCCTGCTGCACGATGCTGGTGGCGACCGTTCGCAGACAGTCAAAGCCTTGCCACAAATTATTGATCACTTTAAAAATGAAGGCTTTGAGTTCGTAACCGTGTCATCGTTGATGAACAAAACGCGCGACCAAGTGATGCCAGAAGTTCATAAGGATTTGAAGTTTTCGGTGTTTTTGGATTCAATGTTTTTTACCCTCACTTTCTTGTGGGAGCATTTTCTTCATGGGTTCTTTATTGTAGCCATATTGCTAATTATCATAAGACTACTTTTAATAGCTGTACTGGCTATTTTTCAACGCATCAAAGAAAAGAAAAACACATCACTTGCGCCGAGTGACTATTTCCCAAAAGTAAGCATCATCGTGCCAGGTTACAACGAAGAAGTGAATGCTGCACGGACAGTTGATAATTTACTTATGTCCGATTATCCAAATTTTGAAGTGGTGTTTGTGGATGATGGTTCGAAGGATAGTACCTATAAAATTGTCAGCGAAAAATTTGCAAACCACCCAAAAGTAAAGGTGCTCACCAAAGAAAATGGTGGGAAAGCCACTGCGCTCAATCTAGGCATACAGCATGCTAGCGGTGAAATAATGGTGTGTATAGATGCCGATACGATATTGAAAACCGATGCAGTATCAAAACTTATTCAGCCTTTCTCAGACCCAAAAATTGGTGCGGTAGCAGGCAATGTGAAAGTGGGCAATACGCTCAATGCGCTAACCCATTGGCAATCGATAGAGTACATTACCAGTCAGAATTTTGATCGTAGAGCATTCGATACTGTGAATGCCATCCTGGTAGTGCCTGGAGCCATTGGGGCATTCAGAAAAAATGTGATTGAAGAAATCAATGGATTCAAATCAGACACCTTGGCCGAAGACTGTGATTTGACCCTGCGCATCCTTCGTGCGGGCTATAGCATCAAAACCAGCAATGAAGCCATCGCACTTACCGAAGCACCAGAAACCGTCAATATGTTTATGAAACAACGTTTGCGTTGGACATTTGGCATGATGCAAAGTTTCTGGAAACACAGAGATTTGTTGTTTAGCCTTAGAAAAATTAATATCGGTTGGGCTGTGTTACCTAATCTTCTGTTGTTCAATTTTTTAATTCCTTTGTTTTCACCTTTGGTGGATGTGATGTTCCTGATTGGGATATTCACCTACAATGCGCAACAGTACATTCTGTTCTATCTGATGTATTATGTGGTAGATTGTGTGATTTCGATGATGGCATATAAGTTTGACAACCAGAAATTTACGTTGAAGGTGGCGGTGTACTTATTTATACAACGCTTTGTGTATCGTCAATTACTGTTTGTAGTGCTTTATCGTGCATACCGACGTGCCATCAAAGGGGAATTGATAAGCTGGGGAGTGCTCAAGCGAACTGGTAATGTGAAGGGATAGTTAACAAGTAGACAAGTGACAGGTAAACCAATTAACCAGTATACCAATTAACCAATAAACCAGTTAACCAAATAGTATGAACGTTTTTTCAAAATTCAATCCACACCTCCAGCGAATCTCTTTGATAGGGGTGAGTATTGGATTATTAATTTTTATTTCCAACTTTTTTTATTTTCGCTTGGATTTGACTTCTGACAAACGATTTACCATCTCAGAGCCGACCAAAAAACTGCTAGAAAACATAGATGAGCCAATTAAGGTGACCATCTATCTCGAAGGCGACCTCAATCCTGGTTTTCTTAGACTCAAGAAAGCTACTGCCGATTTGTTTGAAGAGCTTTCTGCTCATGGCAAAAGCAAGTTTGTGATGGAATATGAAAATCCATCCTCTGCCAATAGCGAAAAAGAACGCAATGAAAAATACACCCAATTGGCAGCGAAAGGACTCATCCCAACAGCCGTGTACGAACGCGACAAAGAAGGTAAAGCCATTCAGAAAGTAATATTCCCATGGATAGAAATTAGTCAAAACGGGAAGAGAATTCCTATCTGCCTGCTGAAAAATATCAGAGGCAACTCAGGTGAGGAGAATCTTAATGTGTCAGTAGAAAACCTGGAGTTTGAAATTACGGATGGCATCAGAAGAATGCTGAGAAAAGTCACTCCCAAAATTGCTTTTATAGAAGGTCATGGCGAACTCAACGAAGCGGAAACCTATGATATCAGCAAGTCACTCAGCAAATACTTCCAAATAGACAGAGGTGTAATTGCATCAGATGCAGCTATTCTCAATCCCTACCAATGCATCATCATTGCCAAGCCTACATCACCCTATTCGGAAACCGATAAATACATCATTGACCAATACATTATGAATGGGGGTAGAGTGCTATGGCTGCTGGATGGTGTGAGAATAGCAAAGGAAAATCTGTCCAAAAATGGACTCTCACCTGCTATGGAGCTAGACGTCAATCTTTCCGATCAACTCTTCAAATACGGCATCCGCATCAATCCTGTCATTATTCAAGACATACAATCGACCTCTATTCCCATCAACATAGCTCCTGCTGGCGAAAAACCACAATTCGAGCCAAGTCCATGGTTTTACTCCCCACTGCTTTTGGCGTCCAACATTCATCCAGTGACCAAAAATATCACCGAAGTCAAAGCCGATTTCTGCTCTGGAATAGACCAGGTGGGCGACAATAAAGATATTAAATACTCATTGCTGTTGGCCTCGTCAGACAATTCACACATACTGGGTACACCCACCACCATTGATTTAGCCAAGATGCCCAATCCCAAAGATCATGCCTATTTCAATGCCAGCTATTGCCCTGTGGCAGTAGGTG
>CAIUKZ010000549.1 GCA_903899865.1 uncultured Bacteroidales bacterium
ATTTATTCATTCCAGACAAGTATTTTTCTGGTAGTCTAGATGATTTTTGGAACACAGTATCCGAATTGGATGAAGAGTTTGAAGTTAAAAGAAAAGCATTGGCTGCGCAAAACAAAAGGTGGAGATTTGTGGCTACCATGGAAAATGGAAAATGTGATGTGGGACTTCAAGAGGTAGATAGCCTTCATCCTTTTTATGATCTTCAGGGTAGTAATAATATAATACTTATCACCACCGAACGTTACAATGAATATCCTATGATGATAAAAGGATATGGTGCAGGTGCGAGCGTTACTGCGGCTGGTGTGTTTGCCGATATTATCAGCATTGCCAATATCCGATAATCATGTGTGGCCGACTTATTTTTTTTGTAGTGGCATTGATGAGCATTGTTGTGTTTTCCTGTGGAAAACCATCGCCTCAATTGCCATCAAACAAAGGTGAAACAGTTGAAAGTAAAGAGGCTAATGTCTTATTACAGCACAACCTTCAGTTGGCACAGAAAGAGGATAGTGTCCTGAAGCACTATGTTGCAAGCCAAGATGTCGCTTTTTCTAAATCGGAACTAGGATTTTGGTATCGCATACAGACTAAGACCCAGGGTAGCATGTTGCATGATAAAGATTCATGTCGTTTTTTGTTGAAATTGTCTTTGATGGATGCACAGGTGGTGAGAGAAGAAGAACGGTCGGCTGTATTGGGACGCAAAGAGCTTTTAAAAGGTTTGGAGGAAGGTCTGAAGCTAATGCACAAAGGTGAAAGGGCCATGTTTATTATTCCTTGGTACCTAGCCTATGGACGAAAAGGAAATGGTGCGGAGATTCCACCTTATACATCCATCTGTTGCCAAGTGGATCTTTATGAGTGATTTCTGATTAATTATTTATTCTAAAGTAAAATGAAACAATTCTTATCTCTAGTTGTGTGTGCTTCATTATTTGTTGGCTTGTTTGTTTCTTGCACAGATTCAAATAGCTATGCCGCTAAGTCAGCTAAAGAAAAGGCATTGATTGCTGATTTTATTAAGCGCAATAATATTAACGTGCTCTCAAGTTTACCCACCGACGGAACTTGGAAAGATAATGATTACTATCTTACTCCAAGTGGAATGTATTTTCATCAAGTAAATGGGGGTTCTAAAGGCGATACGGTTACTATCAAATCAAAGGATTTGTTTTGGCCTAGATATATTGAGAGTTCATTGGACAATCCACAACAAGTAGCTGGAAACCACTGGACGGTCTCTGAAGACCCGAATCCAATGTCCTTTCAGTTGGGTATTGATACTCTTACTATGCCAGCATTCCACATTGCAGCAAGAATGATGAAGTACAATGATGCCGAGGCAATTATTATAGTTCCTTCCAAAATTGGTTTCAAAAGCAGTGCTGGATATGCCATTCCTTATCATTATCGTTTCAAGATTAAGTTTGGACAATAGTCGGCTAATCTAGTATTCAGAGACAGTTCCAATTATATTTTTCCAACCAATTGTGAATGCCCCATTGTTTGAACAATGAGGTGTCTATCAATCAATTTATTATTTTTTTAATGACACTAATTAAATCAATTTCAGGAATCAGAGGAACCATAGGTGGTTCAGTAGGTGATGGGCTTAATCCCCTAGATATTGTTAGATTCACAGCAGCTTATGCTACTCAAATCAAATCTACAAAATCGACTTCTTCAAACAAAATTGTTGTCGGTAGAGATGCTCGTATTTCGGGTGAGATGGTAAACCAACTGGTAATAGGCACACTACTCGGAATGGGTTTTGATGTTGTGAATATTGGACTTGCTACTACCCCAACCACCGAGTTGGCTGTGACAATGGAACAGGCTGCGGGAGGAATTATTCTCACAGCAAGTCATAATCCAAAACAATGGAATGCCTTGAAATTATTGAATGAAAAAGGTGAATTCTTGAATGCAAGTGAGGGTGAGAATGTTTTGAAAATTGCAGAAGAAGAGAGTTTTATGTTTTCTGATGTTGATTCGTTGGGTAAACTTACTGTGGATGATTCTTACAATCAAAAGCACATTGATAGTGTATTATCTCTTCAGTTGGTAGATGTTGAAGCAATTAGAGCTGCACAGTTTAGCGTTGCTATTGACTGTGTCAATTCTGTAGGTGGAGTTGTTTTACCTGCATTGCTTGAGGCCTTGGGAGTGAAACGAATTGAAAAACTTTATTGCGAACCGAACGGACATTTTCCACATAATCCAGAGCCACTGCCCGAGCATTTAACTGAAATATCCTCGTTGATGCAACAAGGTAAAGCTGATGTAGGTTTTGTGGTAGATCCAGATGTGGATAGACTGGCCGTGATATGTGAGGATGGAAGTATGTTTGGTGAAGAATATACTTTAGTGTCGGTAGCTGATTATGTGCTTCAACACACTCCGGGTAATACTGTTTCCAATCTTAGTTCTACTCGTGCTTTGCGTGATGTGACCATGAATAGAGGAGGTAGTTACACGGCAGCTGCAGTTGGTGAGGTGAACGTTGTAAAAGCAATGAAAGATACCAATGCGGTTATCGGAGGTGAAGGTAATGGGGGAGTGATATATCCTGAAAGCCATTATGGACGGGATGCATTAGTAGGTATTGCTTTGTTTTTAACTAATTTGGCCAAATCCAAAATGTCCGTTTCTGCTTTGAGAAAGACTTACCCATCTTATTATATTTCCAAAAATAAAATTGAGCTGACTCCAAGCATTGATGTAGATAACATTCTGGCATTGATCAAAAACTCGTATAAACAATATGAAGTGAATGACATTGATGGTGTGAAAATTGACTTTCCTACAGGATGGGTACATCTTCGTAAATCAAATACAGAGCCTATCATTCGCATTTATTCCGAGGCTGGCACAGCTAAGCAGGCAGATGCATTTGCGCAATCTATGATTGCTGAAATTAAGAGAATTGCAAATCTGTAAATATCATTAGTTGTATAATAAAAAATGGAGGCTCGTCTTTTCTGACTGCCTCCATTTTTATTTGTTTTCATCCTTTACCGGAAATATACCTTGCGGATTTCTGATGGTATATTTTGTCATGGATTGATTGGATTCGAATCCGATGCCTGTGATTACGTGATTGACTTGAGTAATTTTAATGAACTTGTCGGAGTAAATCTTTTCAGTAAGTTCGTTCCAAAACAGTTGCTCGGTTTCGAATAATTCACCTTGCAGATTGGTAGCCCTCACATTTCCCTTCAATTCCCATATTCTATTCTGCACGTCATATTTTGCATATTTGCTGTGTATGTTGGCATCTACTTTAAGGTTGATGTCAAATCGTTCAAGGTGTATCCCCTGTGGGAAAAGTTGGAATGGTATAGGTGCTTTGTCATAGATGTACCATTGTGGAGCAGTGATTCTATAACGTGTTATGCCAGAGTCAGAGATGACCGTACTGACCTTAATGGCGTGAAGACTAGGTATTTTACTTCTATCAGTTACGGCGCCAATTTTAGTCTTTGGTTCTTCTGTGCAAGATGATAAAGAGATGAAAGCCATTAGTACGATCCATACTGCAACCTTAGACATAGCTAATTGTAGATGAGTTGTTTGGGTTTTCAATGCTGTGTTAACTTGTTTATATATATTGGATTAGAGTTTTCGCTTGAAGAACCAAAATTCATTGGTAACCACATTGACGGTGAATTTAAAATAGTCTTCTTGAAGAAGATTCGTTGAGCCCATCTTTCCGTATTCAAATGTAGTGTTTACAATTGATTTCGAGTTTTTTAAAGGAAAACCAAACCCGAAAGACAACGTGATGTTCGGTGGGGGTACTAAGCCATTTATTCTGTAATACGAGTCCGAAATACTCATACCTGCTCTGTATCTGATTTTCTCTAAGTATTTTCTACTACCAGCATTGGGTATGTATTCGGTTCCGAATGCAATTTTTGAACGATCTGCAAGGCTATCTGTTTTATTGAAAAATTGGGCTTTGCTCCATTGTTGAAGTGAATAATCAAGTGAAAGTGTAAGCCTATTGTCATAAATGTAATTTAGACCTACTCCAAACATTTGAGGTAGCTCAAATCCGCCTGTGGTGGTAACCGTATCGCCTGCTACCTGACTCACTGTGCTATTGTTCAATGTTCCGTTGAGCGATGTTTTACTTTCATAAATTGCCCCTAAAGACAGGTAGTGTTTGGTGGCAAATGTATTAAAATATTGTGCTCCAAATCTAAATCTGTAACTGTTTACTGACAATGATTGTTGTCGTTGAGAGGAGTATGCATTTTCGGAATATGAACGTAAACTAACGGAATTATTAACTCTCCCGTACATATAATAGGTATTTACACCCAATGATAGGTGCTTAAACAATAAGCCAGAAAGCCCTACGTAGATTTGATTGATTCCACCATTCCCAGTGTAGTTGGAGCTGGATAGGATGCTGTCTTTCACGATAGTTGTAGATGAAAGTTGCTTGATTGAAATGGTGGTATCTACCGTGTTGATGTTGTAGCCAGACACAGAGTAGGGAAGAAGTCCAGCGCTGAAACCAGTGTTTTTGAATAGTGGAAACTGAAGGCTAACATATTCAATATTCCCATTCCATGTTTTTGCAAATCCACCGTTGTTGTTTGCAAATCTAGATTGCTGCCCCGATCCCCCAAAGTCAAACATAAAAGTCATAGAGTCGATTGAACTATAAGAGGCCGGATTCACATTATTGATGACCGATTTGTTTCTACCCCCAATTCCTGTTCCACCCATTGCTCTTTGTGCTCCCGAAGTGAATTCATTAATATTCCCATAGCCAAATCTAGTGTAAGGTGAGTTGGTGTTGTTTTGTCCTAATGAAAATTGATAACAGACCGAAACGATTAGAAGGAGGAGAAATATTTTATTTTTGTACATTATATTCAAGTATGCGGTTAAGCCCGATTAGCACTAAGTTTGATTCTGCAAAGATGGGGTTTTTTAACTTTGTATCAAAGCAAAAAATACTACCTCCTGTTAAAAAAGTTGAAAGTTGTGAATATTTAAGTTTCAGATGGTCAATATATCCATCTATCTCGAAACAAACTCCATGAATAACACCACATTCAATAGCCGATGTGGTATTCTGACCTAGTAGTGGCAATGACTTATTGTGGCTTGGATGTATGAGTGGCAGCTTCTTGGTGTGTTCATGCAACGACCTATATCTTAATTCTACGCCTGGCGCAATATTTCCACCAAAATAGTTTCCTGCAGCATCAATAAAATCGTACGTGATTGCAGTGCCCGCATCTATGACCAGCAAATCACTGTTGGGGCAAATGTATGCGGCCCCAATCACTGCAGCCAATCTGTCTTTTCCCAGTGTTACTGGTGTTTGGTAATGATTTTTTATGGGTAATGGAGTTTGGTGGGTGAGGTGTAGATAGTTTTTATATTCATTCACCACCATCCATTCGTCAAAATTGTCGGTTGTAACAGATGAAACGATCAGATTATCAATCTTATAGTTTTGCTGGATAGTTGCTAATTCTGATTGTCCAAAATTTTGATATGACTTTGCTTCAATAAGTGTATTATTTTGAAATACTCCTATTTTTGTCCATGAGTTTCCCTGGTCAATGCAAAGATTCATATCCAACGATTTTTTACACAGAATTACAAAATCATTTTTTCAATAGG
>CAIUKZ010000550.1 GCA_903899865.1 uncultured Bacteroidales bacterium
ACCTAAAATCAATAGTAAAGGCAGGAGAAAAACCTGTAGTTAAACCAGTAGAGAAACCAAAAGAGGAAGAAGAAGTCGTAAACCCAAAAGACCCAAAAAACAAAAATGGGGCTAAAGGGAAAAATACCAAAGACGCTAAAGGAAAAAATGCGAAGGGAAAAGACGCCAAAGGAAAAGACATTAAAAAGAAGAAATAGCAATTGACTAAAGACTAAAATTTTACGATATAAAAAGATTTGATTACTTTTGATTCAAAATTAAAAACAAAGCAATTATGAAAAAACTGATTTTATTTTCTTTGATTGTTCTAAGCAACATATCTTACGGACAAAGCTTTCCTGGCTACAACTTAGACTTGCTTCTTGGTAAAGAGCTAAGGGTAAAGGAAAAAAAGGAATCATTACAACGATTTGGATACAACGATTTCTATGCAGATGATAGTTTGAAAACACACTTCGACTGCTGTGAAACTGTTGACAATTCGAAATATTTAAGCCTGGCTGGAAAATCATTTAAGATGGTAAGCTACGAAGCTTATTTGGACGTGGCTGGCACAACAAAATTCAAAGTAAAAGTAGATAATGCAGAGACAGGAACCATAGTTTATGACTATGACCCACGTTTCGAAAATTCATTTGCATTTGATGTAATAGGTGGTATCCAATACCCACAAGAATTTTATTGCAAGGACATTTTCTTTTCGGTTGACAAATTCTCGGGCGAAATATCCTACTCAACACCTCATGCACCTGTTGAGTTTTACAAAATCATCAGAGGAAATACAGCAAGAACACAGATTTCATTGAAAGTCTATGGTAGCCAATTGGTACTAAATACAAAAGGAGTATATATCCTCCTAGAAAATGGATTTAGAATTGAAAGACCAGATGCAAAAGTAAATGTATCAGCTGTTAAATGCGCCGCAGGTTATATGTATTCAGCATTCTTTGACCTGAATGAAAACGATTTGAAATTATTGACAGCAAACCGCATTACAGACTACAGACTTTACATCTATGATGATGTAGTTACAACTGGCAACAAACTGATGGAATACTTGAAATGTATTGCTTCTAAATAAAATAAAATCATAATTGCTTAAATACACGAAATGCGCCTCAGTGATGAGGCGCATTTCATTTGTAAAAAAACAATTAAGTAGTCCCGCCGGGAATCGAACCCGGATCTAGTGTTTAGGAAACACTTGTTCTATCCATTGAACTACAAGACCAAAAAATTCTGAAGTGCAAAATTACATCTTTTTAATGAGAAAATAAAATGAATCATTCATCTATTGCTTATCGCAAACAAACTATCGTGTTTATTTCATTCCTAATTCTTTGGTTTGTAGTAAACCTCCTACAATCTGTGTTTACAGAAATAAATGCAGATGAAGCCTATTATGTGCTCTACGGGAAACACCTAGATTGGGGATATTTTGATCACCCACCCATGGTAGGACTGATGACACGAATAAGTTCAATGTTATTCGAGGGAAATTTGGGTGTTAGATTCATGACTATTGTCATGCAAATAGGGTGTTTAGTAATTACATGGTTTACCATAAATAAAAGCCTGAGGACGATACAAACGACCTACCTGTTTTTCATTGTAAGCTTTGCATCAGTGATGTTTTCTGCTTATGGCTTCATCACTACCCCCGACGCTCCACTGCTATTTTTTACTGCACTCTTTCTATTCGGATACAAAGAGTATGTAGAGTCTAAAAACTTGACTTCCTCATTCATATTGATCATAGCATCTACCGGCTTAATGTATAGCAAATATCAAGGATTATTAGTTATTGTACTCGTAATATTATCCAACCTAAAACTGCTCAAAAATAAACGATTTTGGCTCATTGCAATAACTACACTCATACTAATTACACCGCATCTTTACTGGCAGTATGCAAACGAATTTCCAAGCATAAAATACCATGTTTTAGCAAGAGCTACGGCATTCAAATGGGGATTTGTATTCGAATATCTTCCGAATCAATTGGCTACGTTTAATCCATTTGTTATCGGCGCAGCTGTGTTTGTTATGTACCGCTACAAGGCCACTGAGCCCTTCGAAAAAGCACTATATTACATCATTATTGGGTTCATTGCATTCTTTGGAGTTACCGCAATCAGAGGGCACGTAGAACCACATTGGACAGTAGCTGCCACTATCCCAATGATTTTAATACTGGTGAACAAATCGACCACTGACACCAAACTTGCTACCTATATAAAAAAATACATCGGCTTATCGATTATACTACTGCTCATAGCACGAATAATAATTTGCACAACATTGCTTCCAGAGCGCATTCAATTTCATAGCAAGCAACAAAAATACTTGGCTACACAAGAAATAGCGGGAGACAGACCAGTAATCTACAGTGGTTCGTTTCAGAATCCATCACTATATCCGTTTTTTACAGGCAAGAATAGTACGGTTATAAGTTCGCTCATGTCAAGAATCACTCAATTTGACCTCTGGAAATTTCAACAGCAATTTCAAACAAAAAAGGCATTTATAGCGATGCATGTGGATGGTAAGTCAAATACATACACCTCAAAATCTGGGATGAAGATCGAAGGATTTTATGTAGATAGCCTTCAGACGACAGACCATATACGTTTTAACTTTGATGTGAAGAACATCCTATTTAGTAAAGCTAAAACAGTAGAAATGGAATTGAGCATTACCAACTCATCGAATCATGAGTTTATCATGGATCATCGTGAGCTACCAGCAAGGATAGAAGTGGTGTGGATTAACAAGAAAGATATAATATGTACACCATGTATAATTACAAGGCCATTTGCGTCAATCAAAGCGCATCAAAGCATTAAAACTGCTATCCAATTTGTAGTTCCTGATGTGAACCTTGAAAACTACAAACTTGGTGTAAGCCTTAGCTCCATATTTGGACCATCTATGAATTCTGAATTTGTAACTATTGAAACTAAATAGAAATGCTGCAAAATATTCTATTATTAAAACTCATCAAATTCTGTTGCGTTGGTTTCTCCGGAATGATACTTGATTTTGGAACGACTTCCATTCTTAAAGAAAAATTGAAGTTAAACAAATACTTCTCAAATTCAATGGGATTTGCACTTGCAGCTACTTCCAATTATTTCATAAACAGATTGTGGACATTCCAAAGCGAAAACTCACATGTGATTACAGAGTATTTATCATTTATAACCATTGCCGTCATGGGATTATTAATCAACAATGCAATAATATATGCCCTGAACGACCGAATGAAACTTAACTTCTATGTTTCAAAACTAATGGCCATACTGATGGTTACATTTTGGAATTTTGGATTAAATTACCTCATTACATTCGCGAAGTAATAAACTATCGAAAGGCAGAAAATATCTTGTTACACTAAAAGAAAAATACAGCTCACTATCTTGATCATATAGAAAATCGGAATTATAACAACTGAAATCGGAATGGGTAAGAACAAATACTTTGTGGTATGGGATGGCAAGGAACCTGGGATTTATTCGAGCTGGGATAAATGCAAGAACCAAATACATGGTTACGCCAATGCAAAATACATGGGATTTGCAACTGAGGCTGAAGCCAAACAGGCATTATTGTCACCATATTGGGACTATATCGGAAAGAAAGCAATAAAAAAAACACCCTCTGAAGTTGATATTCAAAAATATGGTCACCCAATAAAAGTGAGTTTAGCTGTAGATGCAGCATGCAGCGGTAATCCAGGCGTGATGGAATACAGAGGAGTATACACCGAAACGGGAGAAGAAATATTTAGACAAGGTCCTTTCAAGCAAGGCACCAACAACATCGGAGAATTCTTAGCATTGGTTCATGGTCTGGCAGTACTAAAACAAACCAATCAATCCATGCCAATTTACACAGACAGTGTTACTGCATTAAGTTGGGTGAAAAACCGAAAATCGAAAACCAATTTAAAGGAATGTGCTGACAATGCACAGATTTTTGACTTGATAGCTAGAGCAGAAAAGTGGCTAAAAGAGAACGAAACGACCACTCAAATACTGAAATGGGAGACCACAGCTTGGGGGGAAATACCTGCTGATTTTGGACGAAAATAAATTTTAGCTATTTTAATGGTACGCTGGAGATTCCAATAAGCAAAAAATGGCGAGGCGACCTAACGTCCCATTTCAACTGAAAGCAAGTGCTACAAAAAGTCATCCATAGAGATAAATGGCAATTTTCCCAATTCTTCCTGAGATAAATTCTGAGAGCGATAGTAAGTGCCGACCTTTGTCTCAATGGAACTTAAAATACCCGATTGCATGACTGAAAGTATCTTTGCATCAACTGGCGAATCATTAAGTGTGAACGCTACGGCTGACTTTAAGTTATACATGCATAGTAGGGAGTCCACCAATGCGTGAAAATCCTTCTCATCAGAAATAAACATATTACCCATTTTGAGGAAGGTATAGTTTTTCATGTTGATTTTACTATCCATAAATTTAATTCGTGGAATAACTTTCAATAACAAAAAACCCTCAAAACCAAGCATATTGAGAACAGACCACCTCAATTTCTTAACCTGAATACCCGCTTTAATTTTTCCATTTTCCTTGTAAACATAGTAAGCACTTTCATCAAAAGTATCTTCTACGTCAATAAACGAATGCCCTTTGTATTGTTTTTTGAGCAATTGAATCATCAACTGTTTCTCAGTAGGCTTCAACAATGAAACTTGAGAAGAGAGTTTGGGGTATAGACGAATGTAGTTTGGCGCAACAAAATTGGTGAGTAACGAATAATTTATTTTTTCAGTAACACGTTTAGAACGCTTGTTACCAAGCTCAATGAAGGAATAGATAATGGAACGTGGATAGTTCTTAAAAACGTATTCTGTCACATTATTAATCATCAGTGTACAATATCCTTGATTGGTATGTGATGGTTTTACGCCCCATATACAACTATAAAATGCGTCAACCTTTCCAGAAGACAGTTCTACAACCTTTCTATTGACCAGCGCAATACCAATCAACACACCAGCTTTAAATGTAGAGATATACATTGGATGCTTTAACTTCTGAAATTCATGTGCTAAACCAAACATCTTGTACAAAAGCCCTTCTTGCCCCCACATAATTGCTTCGGCAAAACTCACAAATTCAGATGTGTAAGTATCCGATATTTGTATCTCTATTTCATCCTCTCGATTGGTATAAATAACTTGCATAGTAAATTAAAAAGTGGGAAATGGAAAGACAATCGACTCAACGCTCAAATCAAAATGCAAAATTACATAATTACATCCATTAATTATCGAAATAAACTACAACTAAAAGAAAATTTTTGAAAAAAATCTAAAGGGAGTCACAAATAGAAAGAAAGGGGAAGCGACCTAGACTGCTTAAAGAAATATTATTGGACTTCACATACATGGCTGCCTGAGCGTCAGCTGCACTAAGCAAACCTTGACTCATGCATTTAAGAATTTGAGAATCGGTAGGCGAGTCAGATAGACCATAGGCTATACAAGTATTGATATTGTAATGATGCATCACGGCATCCAATAGCACATTAAATGACTGGCTATCTGTAAAATATATATTTCCGACGCACAGATATGAAAACTCACTCGGATCAAAATATTTACTCAACAATGGAATTTTGGGGTACAATTTTAGAAGAACATAACCCCTCATTCCATCCATATTGAGTATGGACCATCTCATTTTTTTGACCTGAATACCCGCTTTAATTACATTATTATCTTCATAGACAAAATAACAGCTTTCATCAAAGGTATATTTGACATCATTCAGTATCCTATTTTTATACAACTCGTCCAGCAATCTAATCATCGCACTCTTGGATGAAGGTGAGAGTAGCCCACAATACTTGTTTGGAGCAGGTACAAAATGGACAGCAGATGCAACCTTAAAATCGGCAAACGAACGAAAGCCTGTTTTCTGGGCTACTCGCCTTGCCACCGGATTTTTCTTCTCAACGTAGGCATAAATAAGAGCATTGGAGTAGGTCTCAAATAGATACTTGTTGACTTCCTCCATCATCAATGTGCAGTATCCTTGTGATCTTTTTGACAGTTCAGATCCCCACAAACAAGAATAAAACACATCGGTTTCCTTTTGATTGATGGATAAAAGTTTATGATTGATGATGCTGATGGCGGTGAGCTGATTGTTGACATACAAAGAAATGAAGTAGGGTTTAGAAAAATTTCGAAAATCGATGGCAAGCCCTTTCATGCTGAATTTTAACCCTTCATTGCCCCAAACAATGTTTTCTGCAAAATAGACAAACTCTGAAGAATATTCTTCAGATAATTCTATTCTTACTCCACTATTATCATCTGTATAAATTGTCTGCATCGGGTGTATAAATTATGCCGTAGCGGTGGAAAAACTGAACGTGTGATTTTTATTCAAATGCCGATTCTTCAAATTTATAAAAAAATGACAACAAAACGATAGACCAAAAGTATTAAATCATACATAAAAAGCACAGAATACCGACAAATTGGTATCTGTGCTTTGATAATTATACAAAAAACAGGACTCGACAGTGTTATTTAATCAGTTTCAAACCTGAAAGAGCCGATGCATCATAAGGCCGAATAATTAAAGCTTGATTGAAAAGCACTTTTGCATCACCAGCTTTTCCAGTATTAAGTTTGCACCATGCTAGCATTATTACTGAGTTATAGTCTAGCGGATAAAGGTTTACGTTCTTTTCAAACAGCTTGCTTGCAGTGGCGTAATCTTTTTTGTTGTAGTACATCACGCCCAACCAATAATTGGCAGTGGAGTTTTGTGGGTCAATCTTGAGAATCTGAATGTAATTGGCTTTTACCTTTTCCCAACTTTCGATTGCACTTAACGGTTTGATGCATCCAAATCGTGCTTCAATGGCATAAGGTTTAAGTGCGATTGCAGTTTCATAATACTTAATGGACTCAGTGTACTGTTTGGACAAATAGTACAACCACCCTAATCGAATGTTGAGTGGGTAATTGTCGGCTGTACTAAGTGTTTTTAGATCACTGATAGCAGCACTGTAATTACCTGCTTGTTCAGACACGTAGCTTTTAGAAAATAATGCTTGGGCATTGTTTTCGGCTTGCACTGTCAAAACACTGCAAGCAACTAAAAATGTAAGTGTAATTTTTTTTAAAGTTTCCATATTATTCCTCCTGAAATTGATTGTTGTTGATAGGTTTGTATTGATGTGTCGTAGTTGATGAGTTCCTTCTGTTCATAACCATAATTGGCAAAGAGAGTGAGTGGCTTTATGAAATTCCAAAAAATGGTTGCTCCTATACGAAACGTAGTTGCATCTGGAGCATTATAAATGTACATTCCGTCGTTATCATGAAAATTTCGTAGATTCCCAGTGGTGATATTGGTCTCAAATAAGACCGACTTAAAAGGGGCAAAACTAAGTTTCTGATTCATCACCCACCTGCTAGCATAGGGCTGTAGCTGATCATCTAATTGGAAAAGATAAGATGCAGTACTTTTAAAGGCAAAATGCATGGCTTTAGGTATTACAAACCCTATGCTTGCATCCAGCTGGTTGTAATATTTACTTCCCATTTGGCGATTGAAAAAGCCTATCGTATCAAGTCGGAAAACAGATGCACCTAAGCTACAATTCAAGAATGAGCATCTGGTGGAAAATTTTGCATAAAAAAAATCTCCCTTAAGTGTGTCATTGAGCTGTCTTACATCAGGTGTTTTATTCACATTGGAATGTATCAAATGGTAAGCCGCATCGATGGTACTATTGGGAGTTAAAACGTAGTTTAATTTCACATAATACTCTGATTGAAGTGATGTGACGCCAGTGACAATGCCTTGTTTGTAATATG
The DNA here is from genome assembly GCA_903899865.1 of uncultured Bacteroidales bacterium. Classification (GTDB taxonomy): domain Bacteria; phylum Bacteroidota; class Bacteroidia; order Bacteroidales; family Paludibacteraceae; genus Paludibacter. The sequence continues at coordinate 7,868 of CAIUKZ010000550.1, forward strand.
ACACCGCCTGATAAACAGACAGTTTGTTGATCAACAATGTATTGATTCCTACCCTATAATAACTGGGATTGGATCTGATATGACTATCATTGGACTTATAGTTATATTCTACATCCACAGCATCCAGTAATTTTGTGGATCTAATTTTTAATCCGTTCCTAGTTTCAGGCGGCAAAAGGGACTGATAATAACGGGTAGCAGCGTCATCGCCCAGATTGAGACTGCAGTAGTAAAGCATCAAAATGGATGTTTCATCAGATTGGTCATAATGCAATGATTGCTGATATTGGAATTTGGCTTGGTCATAATTCTGTTGCATAAAAAAAGCATATCCCATCAATTGGCGCATTGCTTTGTAATCAATACCCTGCCTAACAGCCTGTTTGCCTGTAATCAATAAATCATCCCACTTTCCTTGCTTGTAATAACTGTGAATAAGACTATCGACCTCAGCAAAAGTCAAACTTTCTTGAGCACTCATATTGAAAACAAAACAAGACAAACAAATTACTAGCACTAACTGACGCATGTTGCAATTATTTTGACGTCCTTGGACTGATACGAAAATCCAACGATTTTATGTTTTTTTACTACTATTTCACTGGTTGAAGTCACAGTTGACTTTCCCAAAATCGAAACGCTGATATGTGATTTCAGATTGACCGTGTCACTTTCCATTGTAAAATCAATTGAACTTGCCAATAGTACAAATTGAACCTTCACAAACCTATAAAATGGAGCAACAAAGTCATGAGCTATCAAACTGAATTTGTTACGATTGAATGTGTTTACAGGCAGTGTGTCTTTGACATCTACCCCTTGTGTATTGCCCAAAAATACTTTGTACGAAGATAAGTAAAAATAATACATCAAGGACTTCTTGTCACCATAAAAGCTGGAAAAATAGAATATCGAACCGTCGTAGTAATAGTAGGCTGTGGTTTCTGTAGATTTGCAATACAAATACTTGTTATTATACGCATCGGTATGTGCTTCCCAATTTTCGACTGCCATATTGCCTTTGCTATCAGTGTATTGAAAGTTGAAAGTAGTGTTAGGAGCAATATCAAAAGCAGCTTGAAGCACATAGTTGACATCTATTGCCGACAGTTTGGTTCCTTCTACAGGGCGTGCAAACTGCTTGACTTCGGAGGTATCCTGAGACACCGATCTGAAATAGGCCAATGGATAATCCAATGTTTTGGCTCCAAGCACGGGAGTGGCTTGCACCTGAAAGTGGAGGTGCGGCTCAGGCGAACGACCCGAATTGCCACACAAAGCTACCAAATCACCACGCCGAACATATTGCCCTTTTTCCACACGAAAAGATCCTTTTCTCAAATGCGACATTTGAGTATAAAGACCCGATAGGTGACGAATGATAATGGTGTTTCCCCAATTGCTCGTGGTGTTAACCTTTCCTATTTCGTTGTCATCTACATAATCAATAATTTCTTCCACATAGCCATCGGCAGGTGAGAGTATGGGCTTATTGTAAGCATAATAGTCTTCACAGAACTGACCATCACCAGCATAGGTTTTCCCTTGGTCGTCGCTGATCATAAAGTCGTATGCTTTTCCCCATTCTCCTTTGTGCGTGTGCATTCCATCATGCCCTTGGGTCACAGTCCATTCGCCCCAAAACGGAACATAAAGTGGGAAAAGATATGAATTGCCAAGTCGCTCCTTGTTATTCTCAAAAGTATATAAATTCATTTCTGGAGAATAATTTTGTACAGGCGTGGTGATAAGATGAGTAGGATTGGTTCTCAAATGTAAAAAATAGACAAACAATATTACTACAAATGAAAATGGTAGTGAAAAAATATGCAGCTGAAAAACTTCAAAAAACGAATTAAAAAATATCAAAACTAACGAAGTCAACGGCACCAACAGGATGGTCCACAGATAGGAATAACGTGAGGGTATCACAAAAAATCCACCGATGGCAATAGCTACCATGATGTAATTGGCACCAATGTTATAATAATTGATGCTAGCAGCTTCTGATCCAGAAAACTGTGCAAAAAAGTAGGCAGCAAAAAAACCCACCAATGTCAATGAAAATGCAATACGTGAACAAATGAGCATTGCTAATGCTATCAACAAGCCTGTAAGCATGTTGTCTTGAAATAAAATCGAACTCAATGATCGTAAATAGACACCCACCAACTGATGAACAGGGAAAGTATCGATGGTTTGAAAAAGATTGACCAAACTATTTCCACCAATGGAATACAACTCATTGATCCAATAGATATTCCGCTGAGTAAGACCCAAATTCTCGAAATGAGAGGATGGCATATCGATGAACCAAAATGTCAGTACAAATGGAATACTTAGCACTGGTAAGCCATACTTGCCCAACCAACTTCCAAGTGTTACCGATAGTATCAGTGTGAGCAAAGACGCCAAAATCAGCAAACTAAAAAACACCCAACTAGGATCAAACATCGTTCCCATACCTATGCCAGTGAGCAGTGCATTGAAACTGTACAAACCCTTTTTTAGTTGAAACTTATCCACGCCCATGTAATGACCTATCATCACTGCTATCAATACGGACAATAGCCCACTCAATCCTGCAAACAAATTGAAAAATGACACCAACATCAACACCGCAGCAAAAAATCGGTTGTTGAAAAAGAACACCACCGAATAGCTGTTCAGTATTGCAGGAAGAATAATGGTCTTAATATTGTGTATGCTGTCTTTTAATGCCATGATTTTCTATTAATTAGGTTCATTAACAAAGTCATAGAATTACCCATTAAAGTGGTAATTCCATGACTTGTAATATTGGTTTTCAAAGATAGGTATTTCCATTCATCAGTAGAATAAAAACCGAAGCGTACAAGGCAAATGGCTCTAAACTTTGGATGTCTCTACCGTGGATGATGCAACAGGTGTCAGTGGATTATATTCCAAATGAGATGGAATTTGCTCATTTTCCAAAAGTGTATCCAGCGTTTCTGCTTTGCGAATCACATGCGTATGGTTATCCATATCTATCATCACGATGTTGGGACGAAGGGTGATAAATTGCATCCATTGTGTCATGTTATACGCACCCACTTTGTGCACCACCACATGATTTCCTTTTTCTAACAGTGGCAAAGTAATGCTTTCGCGGATGATGTCGATGTTCATACACAAGGGGCCATAAAGCACCATTTCCTCGCTGTGATGACCAAATTCCTGTGCCGGACTGATTTTGTGATCATACCAAAATGCGGTAAACAACGTATTCACACCAAAGTCCATGATGGTAGATCTGCGTCCATCCGAAAGGCGCTTGGTGGCAAGAACCGACCCAAGTAAATAGCCCGCATCGTCTATCAGTGCGCGACCAGTTTCAAGGATTAACATCGGTAGGTCTTCATGTTTGAAGCCATAACCAAGAATCACATCCGTAATAGCATCAGCAAACTGATCAATGGATGGAACCGTGTCTGAACCTGGAAGATAGGATCCTTTCAAGGTGTTTTGTGATGGGAAACCACCACCAAGATCGATGTATTGAATGGTCATTTTGAATTTTTCTTTCAAACTCCAAGCTAGTTCACACAACTTGCTTGCGGCATTGGCATACGCCCATGGTGCCAACATAAAAGTACCAATGTGGCAATGAAGTCCTACTAGTTCCAAGTTTTCAGAGTTGACAATTCTAGTCAATGCATTCCAAGCTTG
>CAIUKZ010000551.1 GCA_903899865.1 uncultured Bacteroidales bacterium
ACCAATAAACTGCCTTTAGGCACGGAATATTATTGAAGTGGTGGTTTATAATCAATATGAAGTTCGAACTATGGCGCGGTGTAATGGAGGGAAAATCGGGTGGATTATTGGTATAGTGATTTGGTTTTATTTCTTATATAGAGATACCAATAAATTTCTCATTAATCCAGCCGTTTTGCTTTTACGTAAAAGTAGACCTGCAATTTTGGAATTCCTAATGGCTGTTGATTTGCCCACTGGAAATGTGCCCCGGCATCAAACACCAATAACTGCTCAGGCAACAGAATATTTTTGAAGTGGTGCTGATATATAAATTTGAAATCAAACTTGATGGTGCGTGGTCAGGGGATAAGCAGACATATTACATTTCAATCAATAAGTATCAGCACACTTTTGTAGTGTAGTGGCTCACTGATTCAATGCCAGTGCAGAATTGGGTTTTACTGAATCTTTGACAAAACAATTCTGCACTGTGGACAACTAAATTTTAGGCAGCAGTGTAGAGGGATTGATGTGGGTATATCTTTTTAGCATAGACAAATCTTTATGACCTGATATTGAAGATACTTCCATGACATTTAGACCCTTCTCAAATAATCTTGATACGCCTTCGTGTCGCAAATCATGCAATCTAAAATTATCGATGCCAATGGTTTTACATAGAGCCATAAATTTCTTGGTTAACCATTCTTTCTCGTATGCCAATAACATGGGAGACTGTGCATGCGTAATAAGATAGCGGATGGATTCTACTGCGTTAACGCTGAGTGGAATAGTCCGGTCATCCCCATTTTTGGTATCAGATAACTTTAGTAGCCTGGATGCTAGATTTATATCAGCAATGCGAATAGATGCCAGTTCTCCTCGTCGCATAGCAGTTTCTATAAGTAGTATGACCACATGCTGAAGGTATTCATCACAATTGTTTAACAATAAGGCCATTTCAGCAGCAGACAATCGACGGTTTCGTGCCTGTCCTTTCAATGATGGTGATGCTAGATATGGTACAGAGGATGTATAACCCCATTCAATTCCTTTTTTCAATGCACGCCTAATCAACCCGAGTTCATGCTTGACTGTTTGATTTGCCACCTCTTTCAATCTTGCATCTCGGTAATCTACCAATATTGCACTGGTAACCTGATTCAAATCTAAATGCCCCAGTGCTCTTGAAACCATCGCCACCTTATATTTCTCAACTTTATAACACTTAAGGTGCACTAGAACATCACGCTCCCATCGTGCTAGTAAGAATGCTAAAGTGATAGACTCTTTTTTAGATGTGTATAGACCCTGCTCAATTAAAACTTCCTGTTCTTTCGCCCATTTAACAGCATCTGATTTTTTGAGGAATGTTTGACTGATAAACCTCCCATCCTTACGAATTTGTGCTTGAAACTTACCTAATCGTTTACGAATTGTAGCCATTTGGAACTCCAACTGTGACACCAGCGTGACAGAATGGAGGAAGGTGGTATAATAAATTAATAATTTACTTACAAATCAATAGACAACAAGTGCAGGTTAGATATTTTCACTGACTTCAGGTGCTAGTGGGCGCATGCCCGTGGAGGTTCAAATCCTCTTCTCGGTACCATTAAAATCCCACAAAAATCAATTAATTACACTCATCCGCCCACTGTTGGCAACATATCAGAACGATTCAGCATCATCCCCCCATCCTTTCCCGAGAAATTTGCATAAACATCAATTTGTTACGTCAATGTATCTTCTCCATTCCAATGAAATTCCATTGTACACTTTTCCATCAAAATTCACCACGAGTG
>CAIUKZ010000552.1 GCA_903899865.1 uncultured Bacteroidales bacterium
GAAACCACCATTTCAGTAGAGATTCAAGTGCAAGGCAATCAGACTGCTTTTATAGATATACCTATGCTTTCGAAGTCACAGCAGATAGGTGAGGTGGTAGTTCAGCAAAATATCAACTTCAAACGCATTGAGAGTCCAATTTCTGTCCTAACTATTGGTGTTCAAGATATAGAGAAAACCGCAGGTGCCAATCGTGATGTGTCCAAGGTGGTTCAGACTCTACCTGGAGTAGGTGTAACAGACCCCAATCGCAATGACCTAATAGTCAGAGGTGGAGGTCCGTCTGAGAATGTGTTTTATTTGGATGGAATAGAGATACCTGTCATTAATCACTTTGCTACGCAAGGTTCATCTGGAGGTACGGTGGGGGTTATCAATCCTGATTTTGTAAGGGAGTTGAGTTTTTACACTGGCGCATTCCCTGCCAATAGAGCCAATGCTCTTAGTTCGGTGATGGACATCAAACAAAAAGATGGTAGCACTGATAGAGTCCATTCCAAACTTTCTGTAGGTGCCTCTGATGCAGCCCTCACTGTGGATGGCCCGATAGGCAAAAACACAACTTTTATTGCCTCTGCACGTCAATCTTATTTGCAATTTCTGTTTAGCGCCATTGGTTTGCCATTTCTTCCTACGTATAACGATTTTCAGTTTAAAGTTAAAACCAAAATTGATAAAAAGAATGAAATCACTTTTTTGGGAATTGGTGCGATAGATGACATGGTGCTGAATACTGGCATACAAGATCCAACAGAATCACAAAAATTTATACTCTCCTATTTGCCAACTTACAAACAGTGGAATTATACGGTAGGGGCTGTTTATAAGCATTTTGCCGACAACCATTATGATACTTGGGTGCTTAGTCGCAACATGTTGAGAAATATTAATTTTAAATATAAGGATAATATTGAGACTAATCCTAAACTGTCCAACTATCAATCGGATGAAGCAGAAAACAAACTTCGATTTGAAAGAAACTATCCTGATTTACCCATCAAATTATCGTATGGAGGTGGGTTGAAGTATTCTTATTATACCAACGATACTTATAGGCAGCTGTTTATTAACAATGCAGTTGTAGATTTTAACTACAACACAGATATCACCTTGTTTGGATATATGGGTTTTGTACAAGCGTCCAAAGAATTGATGAATGATAGATTGAGATTATCGCTAGGAGCCAATGTGATAGGCAATAATTACAATAAAAACATGGGTAATCCGTTAAATCAATTTTCACCAAGGTTCTCATTGTCCTATTCACTGTTGCCAAATGTGGATTTCAATGCCAATGTAGGAAGGTATGCGTTGCAACCAGCTTATACCACTTTAGGATTTAAGAACTCGGCTGGCGATTTTGTAAACAAAACAGAAGATTTGCGCTACACCATATCTAATCAAGCCATTGCAGGATTTGAATTTCGTCCAATGGAAAATGCCAAGATAAGCTTGGAAGGTTTTTACAAACACTATGAATACTATCCTCTTTCGGTTGCTGATGGACTCAGCATAGCTAGCAAAGGTACCAATTTTGGTCAAGTAGGTGATGAGCAAATTGTATCGAAAGGAAAGGGTAGGGCTTATGGAGTGGAAGTCCTATTCAAAATTATGGATATGAAGCGAATTAACTTGACCGCTACTTATACTTATTTTCGAAGTGAGTTTACAGACTCATCACAGGTCAAGTATTTCAGATCTGCGTGGGATACAAGACAAATGCTCAATCTGATTGCCAATTTTAAACTTCCTAAAAGTTGGAACATAGCAATGAGATGGCGATATATTGGAGGTGCACCTTATACACCCATCGATTCAATATCCTATAACAGAGCTGCATGGAAGATTA
>CAIUKZ010000553.1 GCA_903899865.1 uncultured Bacteroidales bacterium
AGCAACCACCTTATCCCCGTATTTCTGGATGTGATGGGCCTGAAGTCCTGGAGCAAATTCACGCTGGTACTTGTCGTAGTCGGAGCGATTTCGGCAGGTATATTGAACCGCATAGGTAATGCCATTTTTTTCGAATTCTTTGATCCGACAAATTTTATTTTCTAAGAATAATCCGGTCCGCATCACATCGGGAATGTGCACGAATTTCATCCAATCGAGCCATGCCTCATGAATGTTTTCGTCAACGCTGCATGTGACGTTGTACAATATTTTATTCATGCGGTGAAAATACGTAGCTTTGACCAATCAACCATCAATCTACTTAGAATATGCATACAGGATTATTACACACACACTCGGCCCTTCGTTGGCTTGGATTGTTTTTTATGGTAGCGGCGATTATTGACTCAGGTGTTCGAATGAAGCGCCCCATGAAAGAAGGCGGACCAAAGTTTTCTTTGTTTGCGTTGATTATCATGCACACGCAATTGATCATCGGAGTGCTCTTGTATTTCGTGAGTCCGACCATCAAAGGCTTCATGGAAGCAGGTGATGTAATGAAAAACAGTTTGGCTCGTTTTTATGTTGTGGAGCATGCTGCCATGATGATCGTGGCTATTGCCGTGCTTACGGTGGGCTACTCAAAAGGGAAGCGTGCCATCGACGAGGCCGCCAAACACCGCAAGATATTCTTCGCCTATCTCATCGCACTCATCATTATAATTGTAAGTATTCCATGGCCCATCAGAGAAGTAGGAGCAGGAAGAGGCTGGTTCTAATGGCCCTTTTGGCTGGCATGCTCTATGCGGGCTGCGGCACAGAAAATGCGGTTCCTCCTGTTGGAGCCACTTTGAATGTAGAAGAAGTGAAGAGCCTCTATAGTGTGAAATGCGGCATTTGCCACGGAGCAGATGGCGCATTGCAGTATGCAGGTGCCAAGGATTTATCCATAAGCACGTTGCCTTTGGAGGAGGTTCACAATCAAATAAAATTTGGCAAGGGGACAATGCCTCCGATGAACAAAGTATTGGACGACGCTTCCATTGCAAAATTGGCGGAATATGCCATGACCTTGAGGAAGGGCAAACCGTGATTTAATAAGTGTAAAAATTGATAGAGAAAAAAGTACATTCCACCCACAAAGAACAAGAGTCATGTGTGTTGGTCGGACTGGTCACACGGGATCAAAGCCGTGAGCAGTTGGATGAATATTTAGATGAGTTGGCATTTTTGGCGGAAACGGCCAATGCGCGCTGTATGAAACGGTTCACACAGCAATTGGACAGGCCTGATACACGCACCTTTGTGGGCAGCGGAAAATTGCAAGAAATCATGGACTATGTAATCCAGCATAAGCCCACCATGATCATTTTTGACGATGAACTGGCTCCTTCACAATTGCGAAACTTGGAAGCATTCTTCAAAGAAAGAGAAACTAAAATACTGGATCGCAACAATTTGATTTTGGACATATTTGCAGCCCGCGCGCGCACGGCTCTTGCCAAAAAACAAGTGGAATTGGCACAGTACCAGTATCTGTTGCCGCGTCTTACTCGA
>CAIUKZ010000554.1 GCA_903899865.1 uncultured Bacteroidales bacterium
CAATTATCAATTATCAATTATCAATTATCAATTATCAATTATCAATTATCAATTATCAATTGTGTTCAGTGGTTAACCCATCTATTTCGTTTTAGAATCAGTTTTTTGATAATAGCTGCTTTAGAGCGAAATCTCTATTACTTCAAATTCAATTTTTCCAGATGGCACCTGCACTTCGGCTTTGTCACCAACTTTTTTGCCCAGCAGACCTTTGGCTATAGGAGTAGTTACTGACAGTTTACCTTCTTTGAAGTTGGCTTCACTTTCAGACACTATCATGTAGGTCATGATTTGATTGGTAGAGGTGTTTTTGATTTTCACCCTTGTCAGGATTTGTACTTCTTTGGTGTTAATCTTTGATTCGTCTATCATCCGAGCTGAAGCCACTGTTTCTTTGAGCAAAGAAATTTTCATCTCCAACATACCCTGTGCTTCTTTTGCTGCATCATACTCAGCATTTTCTGATAAGTCACCTTTGTCGCGTGCCTCACCTATAAGTTTCGAAATGGCGGGACGCTGTACTCTCTCCAACTCATTCAACTCATCAACTAATTTTTTATAACCTTCAGCGGTCATATAAGTTACTGCCATATATCTTGTCTTTAATGTAAGTTAGTTTTTCGGATTTTTAAAACAAAAAGAATTCCGACTATACATCGCCGGAACTCTTTGGTTGGTATGAAAATTATTTTGTGAATTGCAAAATGAAATGCGAAACTGCTGTCTGTAAATGGACAGCATCGATTCGTGAATAAGAGCTAATCCGACAAAAAACGAAAACAATGGGCAACCTCACAGTCACCCATTGAATAATCGTAATCCGTATTTGTTCGTTATGCAAATGTGAGAATTATTTTTTTAAAATCCAAATGTTTTTAGAAAAATGCACATAATTTTTAATTTAGTGCGGTTTGAGGGCTTATAAATTTTCGCACTTCCATTTATAGCCCTAACTTTGTGCCTCATTTTTTAAAATAATTAACTATGATTACTAATGAAACCAAAGTCAGTTCACCAGACTCTAAATCTGCGTTGAATGACAAAAAGCTTTTTATTGAGACCTACGGCTGTCAAATGAATGTGGCTGACAGCGAAGTGGTAGCATCCATCATGCAGATGGATGGATTTGCATTGACCGAAGATATCACTCAGGCCGATGCAGTGTTTGTAAATACCTGTTCGGTACGTGATAATGCCGAACAAAAAGTGATTAACCGCCTTCAATATTTTCAATCGCTCAAGCGAAAGAATAAAAAAATGATTATTGGCGTAATCGGCTGTATGGCCGAACGGGTGAAAGATGAACTGATCACCGAGCACGGAGCTGACATTGTAGTGGGTCCCGATGCGTACTTGGACATCCCCAATCTTGTTGGGAGTGTAGGGCAAGGCAGCAAAGCCATCAACGTACAACTTTCAACTACCGAAACCTATCGCGATGTGTTGCCTACACGAATAGGAAACACCATTGCAGGGTTTATTTCCATCATGCGTGGGTGCGACAATTTTTGTACCTATTGCATCGTGCCATTCACCCGTGGGAGGGAAAGAAGCCGCGATGTAGCTAGCATTCTCAATGAATTGCGTGATTTGAGAGCAAAAAATTATAAAGAAGTGACCCTACTCGGTCAGAATGTGGATTCGTATGAGTTTACACATGGTAAAACATTGATAGACTTCCCCGAATTGCTATCCATAGTAGCAGAAGCTGCGCCCGAAATTCGATTTAGATTCACCACTTCACACCCCAAAGACATGAACGATAGAACATTGGAGATGATAGCAAAATATCCCAATATCTGTCAATTCATACACCTTCCAGTGCAATCAGGAAGCAATAAGATTCTGAAATTGATGAATCGAAAATACACCCGCGAGTGGTATTTGGAGCGAATTGCTGCCATCAAACGTATTTTGCCAGAGGCTACTATTGGTACCGATGTGTTTTGTGGTTTTCATAACGAGACCGAAGAAGACCATCAGCAAACGCTGTCGTTAATGCGTGAAGTGGAATTTGACATGGCGTTCATGTTCAAATACTCCGAGCGACCAGGAACTGTGGCTGCCAGAAGCCTGCCTGACAATGTTGACGAGGAGGTGAAGGTCAGGAGATTAAATGAAATCATTGCCCTACAAAACGAACTGTCCAACCAAAGCAATCAACGTGACATCGGAAAAACTTTTGAAGTATTGGTCGAAGGATTCTCAAAACGCTCAAAGGAACAGCTATTTGGACGTACATCCCAAAATAAAGTGGTCATTTTCCCCCGCCTTGGAAGGCGTATTGGAGAGACAATCAAGGTAAAAATTGAGTCGGCATCATCTGCCACACTGTTAGGCGTGGTGGTAGAGGATTAGGTATTTCCTGACACCTTAGCATTCGATCATTTTTTATTGGTTGATAACATTTGTTGCGAAAAGTGCAATAAATCCTTGTAATGTCAAACGAAAGCATTAAATTTGTGGGACTTTTTTCAAAAAAGCATCGAGGGCTATCCTCTTGAAAGTCAAATATAAATAATAAAAACAAGTATATTAATTTAAACAAAAAGCTATGTGGTTAATCAATTCTTCTATTGGGCGAAAGCTCGTGATGAGTATTACTGGGGTGTTCCTAGTATTGTTTCTGCTGTTTCACAGCATAATGAATATTGTAGTGATTATCTCTCCAGAGGGGTACAATACAATTTGTGCTACACTTGGTGCTAACTGGTATGCTATCTTAGGCACTTCTGTTTTGGCAGCTGGTTTTGTGATTCACATCATTTATGCATTCTATTTGACCTATCAAAACAAAGTAGCTCGTGGTGCTGAGGCGTATGCAGTAGCAGGAACGCAAGAGGGTGTTAGCTGGGCTTCAAAAAACATGGTTCCACTTGGTGGCGTTATCTTGGGTTTCTTAGTGTTGCACATGTATAACTTTTGGTTCAAAATGCAATTTGCAGAATTGACTGGTATTCACAC
>CAIUKZ010000555.1 GCA_903899865.1 uncultured Bacteroidales bacterium
ACAAGTTAAAGAAGTGTTGCCACGTGACCTTGGACTTCGTTGGACTGTAAAAGCAATGGACAAAAAAGGCGAGGTATTCCAATTGATAGCCATTAAAATTACAAATAGAGATGGTCGTGCTCCACTTGCTGGTGATGTGATAACCAATGCACGTGCAGATTTTAGTCAAACATCGGCCTATGCCAATGTCAGCATGACTATGAACACCGAAGGGGCTAAAACTTGGGCGCGATTGACAAAAGATAATATTGGAAAATGTGTAGCCATTGCGCTTGACGGTTATATTTACTCGTTCCCACGTGTGAACACAGAAATTTCTGGTGGCGAGTCGCAAATCACAGGTAACTTCACTGTCGAGGAAGCAAAGGATTTGGCTAATACTCTGAACTCAGGTAAAATGCCTGCTCCAGCACGCATCGTGCAAGAAGATATTGTAGGCCCATCACTTGGTCAAGAAGCCATCGATCATGGTTTCATGTCGTTCTTGATAGCGTTTGTGTTGATTCTTGTGTACATGGTGCTTTACTACGGCACTATCCCTGGGTTGATAGCCGACTCGGCATTGTTTATCAACGTATTTTTCTTGTTAGGTGTACTGGCATCATTTGGCTCTGTTCTTACTTTGCCAGGTATCGCGGGTATTGTGCTTACTCTTGCCACAGCGGTAGATGCTAACGTGGTAATCTATGAACGTATTCGCGAAGAAATGCGTAGTGGTAAAGCCATGAAGCGATCCATTGAAGATGGGTACAAGCATGCAGTAACTGCTATTATTGATGCCAACGTAACGGCTGTGATTACAGGTATCATCTTGATGAAATTTGGTACAGGTCCTATTCGTGGATTTGCCACCACATTAATCATCGGTACCATCACTTCGTTCTTGACTGCCGTGTTCTTGACTCGTTTGATGCTCGAATCGTATGCAAAACGTGAAAACGCTAAAGAATTACCTTTCATTAGCAACTTTACCAAAAACTGGTTCCAAAACATCAATTTTAGTTTTATTGGAAATAGAAAATATGCCTATATCATCTCTGGTTCATTGATAGCTATAAGCTTGATTTCATTTGGTGTTAGAGGATTTAGTTTGGGTGTTGATTTTAGTGGGGGTAGAAATTATGTGGTAGCATTTGATCAAGCCGTAAAAACGGATGAGGTACGTGCACTTATTTCATCATCATTCCCGGGTGATAATCCTCAGGTTATTACCATTGGTTCTGACAATCAAGTGCGTATTTCTACTAAATATAAAATTCAGGATAATTCGCCTACTATTGACAACGAAATTGAATCTAAGTTGTACACCGGATTGAAGCCGTTGTTGAAACCATCATTGTCAAAAAATGACTTTATCAAAAACAACATCAAAAACTCTCAAAAGGTAGGTCCTACCATTGCTGATGATATAAAAACTTCTGCTATTTGGTCCATTGTTCTAGCCATTTTATTAATCGGGGTGTATATCTATTTCCGCTTCCGCGAATTTGGTTACGCATTGGGTGCTACTGTTGCATTGGCTCATGACGCCATCATCGTGTTGGGAAGTTTCTCGTTGTTATACAGCATCATGCCTTTCTCAATGGAAATAGATCAAGCATTTATTGCCGCTATTCTTACAGTTGTAGCCTATTCGGTGTATGACACTGTGATTATCTTTGACCGTATTCGTGAGTATGTCAACCTTTCTCCTAAGCGTGAACGTGGTGAAACTATGAATGATGCAATCAACCATACTTTAGGACGTACATTTAGTACTTCGTTGACTGTAATCATGGTGTTGTTGTCCATGTTTGTTTTTGGTGGTGAGACCATTCGCGGGTTTATTTTTGCGATGTTGTTTGGTATGATTATCGGAACCTATTCTTCTATCTTCAATGCCTCACCTATCACTTATGAAGTGTATATGTATAAGCAAAAAAAGGCTGCAAAAAAACTAGCAACTAAATAGTAATTGCATCTTGATAATAAAGCAAAAGACCTTGTTCTCCTGAGAACAAGGTCTTTTGCTTTTTGTTAGTCAGGGTCTGCTTTAAAGGGTGTAAATGTCTATTATACAGCTATGTAATGGATAATGTTCTTTCGCAAGTGCAAGTGTATTAGTGTTTGTTCATTATCTTTGCACTTCACATATAATATTCCCGTAGGGATAAACCATTGATAACCCCCAATGTAATTGGGGGATGGAGTACAAAGTAGAAAATAGAACCCCGTAGTGGGTTCACCTACAATCAC
>CAIUKZ010000556.1 GCA_903899865.1 uncultured Bacteroidales bacterium
ATAATACCTCCGTTATTTCAAGTCATAGGGCTTGAGGAACTTCCATACCTGTGTTGTTTTTCCATTTTCCTCGATGGGAACTTGTGCATACACCCACCCTTGCACCTTTTTGGGGTCAACGCCCGCCGAGATTAGAGGCTTGGGGTTTAGGACAAATACGATGTCTTTATCCTGATTGGAATTATTGTATCCATTTGTTTTCATGTCCTTTGCCCACTCGAACATATTACCGTCACCCAATTTTACACCATAATGGTCAAGGGTTGTGTGATAGTTGATGGAATCACGATATTTATTGACTATTTGCTCGTAAGCCTTAAGTGCGGTGGGTTCTCCTTTGTATGTTAGCTTATCACTGCCCAACTTCTTGCCCACCATCAACATTTTGCTACCCATATCGCCCATCTTATCGCCTTCGTAATAGAAGTAGTTTTCTGGGAGTTTACTGGTATTTAGCCCCGCGTCGAGGAATGGTTGTGCGTCAAATTCTAACATGACATCGTGCTGTGGGGCTTTGCTGTAGTCCTCACTCCAAATGAATCGAACCGAATCATCTGGCGCAGAGAGAGCCCAGCCAACATTCTGTTGATCGGCTTTAACCTTATCTGGTATAGTTTTTACCACCTCGTCATATGAGGTAATGGATTGCTGACCTACCACATCCAACGATTTTACTCCAGAGCAAGCGGTGATGGATACCGAAACAATAAGGCCTGCGGCAACCCCAACGATTAGTTTAAGTTTTTTCATGGTTAAGCACCTTTCCTTTCTTGGCGTATCGCCTTAAATCTTTTCAAACGCAGAGCGTTTGTTAACACAGAAACAGAACTCAGGCTCATGGCTGCTGCCGCGAAAATCGGGTTAAGTAGAGGTCCTCCAAATAGATACAAAACTCCAGCGGCGATCGGTATTCCGACTACGTTGTAGCCAAATGCCCAAAATAGGTTTTGCTTGATGTTGCGAATGGTCTTTTTGCTTAGGTTTAAAGCGGTTGGTACGTCCATCAGATCGCTTCTCATCAGTACTATGTCAGCACTTTCCATAGCTACATCCGTACCCGATCCAATGGCGATACCTATATCAGCCTGAGCTAGCGCAGGAGCATCATTAATACCATCGCCGACCATTGCAACCTTACCTCCTTCACTTTGCAGTTTTTTTACCTCATTTGACTTATCGTGCGGCAGCACCTCAGCAAGTACGCGGTCAATTCCGACTTGTTTGGCGATGGCAGCGGCCGTCTTTTTATTGTCACCAGTAATCATTGCTACCGCAATACCCATCTTGCGCAGAGTCTCAATAGCTTCCTTACTGCTCTGTTTTACCACATCAGCCACTGCGATAATACCAACGAGCCTTCCGTCAATAGCCACATACATTGGCGTTTTGCCTTCACTGGCCAATCGATCAGAGTCGGCTTCCAGCGCGGATAGTTCAATCTTTCGCTCATCCATCAGCTTACGGTTTCCTGCAAGTACGTTCTGTCCATCTATATGTGCCTCAATGCCGCGACCAGTGATGGATTCAAAACTATCCACTTTGAGAATTTCCAGTCCTTTGTCTTGCGCACCAGCAACAATAGCCTGACCCAACGGGTGCTCAGAGCTTTTTTCAGCTGAAGCTGTAATTTGCAGGAGGTTGTCCGGCAGCTCATCCACAATGGTCAGTATGTCAGTCACGGTGGGTTTACCTTCGGTGAGGGTACCAGTCTTGTCAAATACAATTGTGTTAATTTTGTGAGCAGTCTCTAGTGCCTCGCCCCCTTTGATAAGAATTCCATTCTCCGCACCCTTGCCTGTACCGACCATGATGGCCGTCGGAGTCGCCAATCCGAGTGCACAAGGGCAGGCAATGACAAGTATAGATATGAATATGTTCAATGCGAACTTAATATCTCCACCCGTACCCACATACCATGCAACGCCAGCTAGCACCGCAATCAAGCATACCACGGGTACGAAGTAGCCAGAAACGATATCTGCCATTTTTGCGATAGGTGCTTTCGAACCTTGAGCTTCCTCGACAAGTTTTATAATCTGTGCAATCGCAGTCTCACTGCCTATTTTCTCGGCTCGGAACTGAACTGTACCGGTTGTGTTTAAAGACGCCGCATATACTGGATCGCCCATCTTTTTGTCCACTGGCATGCTCTCACCTGTGAGCATGGACTCATCTATAGAAGTGTGTCCTTCTATAACCGCACCGTCCACAGGAATCTTTGAGCCTGGTTTTACGACTATGATGTCGCCAATTTCAACTTCCTCAATTGGAATTTCTTTTTCAACGCCATCATGTATGACAATGGCTGTTTTCGGTGCAAGCCCCATAAGTTTCTTAATAGCTTCGCTGGTTCGACCTTTTGACACCGCCTCCAGAGTTTTGCCTAGCAGAATAAGAGTGATGATAACCCCCGCTGTTTCAAAGTACAAGTATTCTACCCACTTGAAGCGACCATTGGCTATTTGCCAAGTGTTGTAAATACTATACACAACAGCGGCGGTTGTACCGATTGCAATCAACGAATCCATGTTAGGACTGCGATTCCACAAAGCCTTGAAGCCAACTGTATAAAATTTGTATCCAACGCCAATAACTGGCATAACAAGCACTAACTGCAACAATGCGTAAATCAGTGAGTAGTTCATTGGATTTAGCCCTTCTGGATAAGGTAGCATTACCCAATTTGTCAACATCGGCACCATTGCGATGTATAGGAGCGGCAATGAGAAAGAGGCGGCGACAATGAATTTTGTCCAAAGCACTTTGATCTCCTTTTGCTTACGCGCCCTGTCCTCTTCTGCTGCATCTATTTTGTTGGTTTCCTTAGCTTTATATCCGGCTTTTTCAATCGATTCCCGGATTACAGATAGTCGCACTAGATGTGGATCGTATACGACAGTAACCTTTTCTGTAACAAAATTGACCGAAACGCTTGCCACGCCATTTAGCTTCTTGATGCCTTTCTCGATTCTCTGAGCGCAAGCCGCACAGGTCATACCTCCCACGGGGATGGTTACATTGCTGTTATGGGTCTTTTCCACCACCTCAAAGCCTATTTTTGCCACAGCTTCTTTGATTGTATTGAGCTGCAAACTGCTCTCATCATATTCCACGAACAGCTTCTCGCTTGCAAAATTTACTGTTGCCTGACCAATGCCGGAGAGTTTCCGTACATTTTTTTCGATTCGCTGTGCACAGGCGGCACAGGTCATACCTCGAATACTTAATATATGACTATTCATTTATAAATCACCTCATTTATCTATTTCATTTTTATGCGTTTTCGACTTTTTTCTCACATATTTGCTTTGTCCATTGACATTGTCCCTCACCCATACTATTATTGTATCAATAATTATGTATTTTACTAGTACGCACTTTATTGTAATATAGTACCTAAAATGATACTAAAGGAGGAAACAAAGATGGACTGCAATTGCATCGACTACAACTGTCCTGTTGGAGTAACGCTTGAACTCATAGGAGGAAAGTACAAGTCCCTTATCCTGTGGCATTTGATTGAAGGAACTCTGCGCTTCGGAGAACTTCGAAAGCTCATCCCCCAAGCAACACCCAAAATGCTGACCCAACAACTCCGCGAATTGGAGGAAGCAAATCTTGTTATCCGAACAGTATACCCCGTTGTGCCTCCTAAGGTCGAGTATGAGTTATCCGACTTGGGAAGAAGCATAAAACCTATTTTACAGGTTATGTATAATTGGGGTGCAGATTACATGAAAGACAACGGATTGAATATAAGTTGTTCCATGACCACACAAACTTAAACAATAAGCTGTGGCAATTGAGCCTAAAAAAAGCCCTTTAAATTCAAGGAGGTATATATGGAAAATAAATGGAAAAATGATGTTGCTTTATTTTTATCTAGTCAGAGTCTTTCATTACTTGGAACATCTCTTGTGCAATATGCTATAATGTGGCATATAACTTTGAATACAAAATCAGGAGTTATGATGGCAATTGCAATTATTTGTGGATTTTTGCCAACATTCTTCCTTTCACCTTTTGCAGGGGTATGGGCTGACAGATTCAACAGAAAAAACCTTATAATGCTATCTGACTCATTTATTGCATTTACAACGCTTATAATGGCCATATTATTTTATATGGGCTTTGGGTCAATATGGCTATTGTTCCTAATGTCTATATTCAGAGCT
This sequence comes from uncultured Bacteroidales bacterium, assembly GCA_903899865.1. GTDB lineage: Bacteria > Bacteroidota > Bacteroidia > Bacteroidales > Paludibacteraceae > Paludibacter. The sequence continues at coordinate 4,176 of CAIUKZ010000556.1, forward strand.
ATTGGTAGCGGTATCCAAGGACCTGCGGTAGGAGCTTTTCTTCCTCAGATTGTGCCAGAGGACAAGTTAACTAGGGTAAATGGTATTAACGGAAGTATTCAACCTCTTATAATGCTTGTTTCTCCCATGCTAAGTGGTGCATTACTTACCTTCGCTAAGGTGGAGACTATTTTCTTTATTGATGTTGTAACAGCAGCATTAGCTGTTTTTGTCCTTTTTGCTTTTCTTAAAACAGCACCACATAAAAAAGCCCTTGAAAAAACAAACGTAGGATACTTTACAGATATGAAGGCTGGAATGGAGTATATATTATCTCATTCCTATGTCAAAAAATTCTTTGTATTTTGTGCCATATTCTTTTTTCTTGCAACTCCAGTAGCTTTTCTTTCTCCACTACAGGTTGCACGCACCTTTGGTAGCGATGTTTGGAGACTGACTGCAATAGAGATTGTCTTTTCCATAGGAATGATAATTGGCGGAATATTAATTGCTTCCTGGGGTGGCTTCAAAAACAGGATA
>CAIUKZ010000557.1 GCA_903899865.1 uncultured Bacteroidales bacterium
TATGAAACGAGCACGACAAATAAACTTTGACACACAAGGAGATGTTTATGTGCGAGTTCTCCCGTCAAGTCGGGACAGGCTATCTGACAAATAAAAAACAATTATAAACAGATGAAAATAGGAATTTTAACCAGTTCCAGAGCAGATTTTGGAATATATTTGCCCTTATTACATCGTTTGATTGCGGACAGTTTTTTTGAGACTGAAATTATTGCATTTGGCACACATTTGTCAGACAGGTATGGTAATACTATAAATGAAATACTTGACAATAATTTTGAAGTTAAGCATCGGCTTAAAACACTTGCTGAAGGTGACTCTCCAGAAGATATCGCTTTGTCGATAGGTGAATCGATAAAAGTTTTTTCTAGTTTTTGGAACACACAAAAATTTGATTTAGTCTTTGCATTAGGTGATAGGTATGAAATGTTTGCTGCTGTTGTAGCCGGGACGCCGTTTAATCTGAAATTTGCACACATTGCCGCGGGTGAAACTACGTTGGGTGCAATAGATAATTCATACAGACATAGTATATCGCTTATGTCAGATTTTCTTTTTGTTTCTGCCCATGACTACCAACAAAGAGCTGTTGATATTATTCAAAATTCTGAAAAAGTATTCAATGTTGGTGCGTTGAATATTGACAATTTAATAAAAGCAGATTTATATACTCTTGATGAGTTTAGAAAAACTTTTAATATTGATTTGGATAAACCGACAATCCTATCAACATTTCATCCAGAGACTATTTCATACCATGAGAATCAAGAGCATATCTCTAATCTATTAGGTGCTTTAGGGATTTTAGCCAATAAATATCAAATTGTTATCACGATGCCAAATTCTGATACGTCTGGATTAATGATAAGGGATGAAATTGAGAAGTTTGCTTCAAAGATACGTGGTGTTTTTCTAATCGAATCATTTGGAATGAAAGGGTATTTGAGCTGTATGAAGTATTGTAGTTTCTTACTTGGTAACACTTCGAGTGGTTTTGTAGAGGCTTCCTTTTTTCCAAAATACGTAATAAACCTAGGTGATAGACAAAAAGGAAGAATAGTTAGTCCAAATATCTATTCTATACCAGTTATAAAAGATATAATACTTCAAACAGTAGATATTATTGAACATGCATCACCACTCCAAAATCTACATATTTATGGAAATGGGGATGCGTCTGAAAAGATAGTTAGTATTTTAAAACAGATATAATAGATGAGGTCTTATAGTGAGCATTTGTTAAAGCAAGGAAGTACAGTTAAAGAAGCATTGGCTCGCCTTGATGTCTTGGCTAAAGATGCAATTTTGTTTATTGTAGATGAAGAAAATAGATTAATAGGTTCTTTGACTGATGGTGATGTGCGTCGTGGTTTTTTGAAGGGGTTTGGTTTGGAAAATACGGTTGATGAAATCATACAACCCAAGCCTCGTTCCATACAAAAAGGTGAACGAGATTTAGCAAAAGTTATCGAGTATCGTGAAAATAATTTTAGGATAATTCCTATTCTTGATAAGGATAACCATGTGGTTAATGTTATTAATTTTCGCGAGTTGAGGTCGTATTTGCCAGTTGATGCTGTTATCATGGCAGGAGGAAGAGGTAAGCGACTTAAGCCATTGACTGATAGTGTACCAAAGCCTTTACTTAAAGTTGGAGAAAAGCCCATATTGGAGCACAATATCAATCGTCTTGCATTATATGGTATTGATGATTTTTGGATTTCTGTTAATTATTTAGGAAATCAGATAGAGGAGTATTTTGGGGATGGTAATGAAAGAAATATTACGATAAAATATGTTTGGGAAACAGAACCACTGGGCACAATTGGCGCTATTAGTAAAATTGACCATTTTGACCATGATTATGTGTTAGTAATTAACTCAGATTTGCTTACTAACCTAGATTATGAACAGTTTTTTCTTTATTTCCTAAAACAAGATGCTGATTTTGCAGTAGTTACTATTCCATATCAAGTGAATATTCCTTATGCAGTATTAGA
>CAIUKZ010000558.1 GCA_903899865.1 uncultured Bacteroidales bacterium
AACCAACTGGCTGCCGGGCAACCTAATGGCAAGTGGCGTGATAGTGACTTGTTGGGGATATTTCATTCTATCTGGAAGTGTAACCACCATCTGGCCCATGTTTGGCACTGCCAACCAACTATTGGCATCCATCGCCTTAGCCGTAGGAACAAGCTACATCATCAACCGTGGAAATATCAAATATGCTTGGATTACCATTATCCCATTTCTATTTGTAGGCATTACCACCGTCTATGCTTCATGTTTAAACATCATCAACATCTATATTCCACAACTATCAAGCCCTGATTCGGTAGTAAAAGGAAGCATCAACCTGTTCCTCTCAGCTACTATTCTGCTGTGTGCCGTGGTGATATTCTACAATTGCATCCCTAGATGGGTGAAGGAAATGAGAAGGTAATTTAGTGAGCTGAGAATGAGTTGAAAAATTACACTATACTGTCAAGGTGGGTGAAAAAAGACATTGTACCCTAACTAAAAAAACCACAAAAGGCACAAAAGTAAAAAGAACCAATTTGAGAATCGAAGAAAGGACACAACAGAAATACCTGTCGGTATTAATAAGCAGTCATCTTCACTTTTCATTTGTGGTTATGGGTCATTTGTGGTTAAAATTCCTCTTGTGTTTTCACTATCCAATTCGTTATAGAAACTAAAAAAGTCTGACAATCAAATCATCAGACTCATTTCTTAATTATTAATTATCAATTATTAATTATCAATTAAACTACGCTTCTCCCCCACCAAAAGCCATTGGTACAGGAGGTAAGAATGGATTATCGGCTATTTTAATCTTTCCATTTTGTTGCTCGTATTTACCAATATTCTCTTGTAGCGCATACAATAGTCGTTTGGCATGTTCTGGTGCTAATACTATTCTGCTTTTGACATTTGCCTTAGGCGTACCTGGCATAATGCGTATAAAATCTACTACAAACTCCGAAGTAGAATGAGAAATGATGGCGAGATTGGAATAAATACCTTCAGCTATTTCTTCTGAAAGTTCGATGTTTAATTGTCCGTCTTGTGGTTCCATAAATGATTAATTTTCCTGTTTACTTTTCTTTCAGCAAATATAGTGATTATTGAACAAACGAGCTTTATGGAACTGTGAAGAATCATAACTTTTAGAATCCGAAACAAATGTATAGACCTGAAACAAGTTTACAAAAAAAGCAACCACAATTCCTCATTTCAAATACAAATGTAACAAAACATTACTAACAAAAACGATATATCATTGACCCAAAGAATAATAACTCATTATCGATTTTTCACACATATTAAATTCCTGTTACAAATACACCCATAATTGCACAATTTTTAAAATTTTTATTATTCTTGCGCTCGAAATCGGAGAATCTCATGGATTATTGACATCTAAAAGATTAATTTCCATTAAATTAACAAAATCACCCGAACACCCAAGCGCCCAATGAATACTTTTTCTCTTAAATACAACCCTCTGTTTCAATTATTTAACAATTCAAAGTTGGTAGTTAATTCTATTTTGCTAGAGAGAGAGAGAGAGAGAGAGTACACTTGTAAACCTATTTCAGTACAATACACTTTTACAACACCAAATAACGAGCAAGTATGCACTTGCTGGCTAAGCATTATGGATGCCTTTGAGAAGAACAGTAG
>CAIUKZ010000559.1 GCA_903899865.1 uncultured Bacteroidales bacterium
AAAAAGTAGATGCGGGTGCTGAATATTTGGTGACACAAATGTTTTTTGACAATCAGAAATACTATCAATTTGTAGATAAATGCAAAGCTGCTGGCATCAATGTTCCCATCATTCCAGGCATTAAACCCATCACACTGAAAAATCAATTGACTGTATTACCTAAAATATTCCAATCAGAAATACCCGAAGCTTTTGCTAAAGAACTGAGAAAGTGCGAAACTGACGAGCAAGCGGTAGAAGTAGGAGTGGAATGGTGTACCAAGCAAGCACAGGACTTAAAAGCGCATGGTGTGCCAAGTATCCATTTTTATAGCATGATGGCCACTCAAAGCGTAAAACGAGTTGCTAAAGAAGTGTTTTAATTTTTCTGCAGATGTTAGGTTTTTTACTTTTAATCGTTGTTTTTGTGTTGGTCATTGGATTGATGGTGATTTCCTTTGTGCTCAATTTTATTCGCTCCATTTTTGGATTTGGCAAAAGGGGCGCTTCATCCAACCAACAGTCAGAGTCCACCGATAATTATGCTGGCTTTAAAGCTCCACGCCCAAAGATTTTTGATAAAAAGGAAGGCGAATATGTGGATTATGAGGAGGTGGATTGAGTGGGGATTGCAACCACAAAAGGCACAAAAGAAATGTCTCCTGAAGTCTAAAATGGAACATAACTTCTATTGATTTAGGTTGAACCTAGCGTTTATTTGTGCAGTTTGCGTACTTTGCGTTCTAATGGTTCGTTTAGTCTTCTTTTGTGCCTTTTGTGGTTATTACAAACTCCACTTCCTTGAAATAAAAACCTCTGACTGACTCATCTTTTAGCTTTAACTCTAACATCCCGTCCGCTTTTATAGCTGCAATTTGAGCTTCGAAAGTCTCGTTTTCTGCTCTATAGAGATGCCAACCGTGGTTGCGGTAAAGACTTGTTAAGTAGGAAGTATGGATTTTATCCGTATCCATTTCTGTATACAGTTTTTTTATTTCAGAGGTAATTTGTAGAAGAATTTCTTCTCTGTTGTACTCCCCCCCTGTAATTTGTGCCAATGAAACAGGATTCGGCGCATCACTTATGAATTCGGTTTGGTTCACATTAAGCCCAATACCGATGATACTAAATTGAATTTTACCTTTTTGAAGTGAGTTCTCGATTAAGATTCCTGCTATTTTCTTGTCTTTCCAATAGATATCATTGGGCCATTTGATGCAAATGTCCGAAGTGTAAAGTTCCAATGTGGTTTTGATAGCGAGGCTGACAATTTGTGAGATTATGAATTGTTTTTCTATCTCAATGTGTTCGGGATACAGCACTAGACTGAAAAGTAGATTTTTACCTGCCTCAGATTCCCATGTATTTCCCACTTGCCCTTTTCCCTTAGTTTGAAAGTCTGTGCTTAAGGCAGTACCTTCCGGCAACTTTTCGTTACGTATTTTCTCACGAAGTAGATCGTTGGTAGAATGAGTTTCAGGGATGGATAGGATATTCATTTGTTTATAATTTAACCCCCTAACCCCCGAAGGGGGAAATGAGACGTGTTTTGTTTTACAATCATTAACTTCGATGGTTTTCAATTCTCTTGAGAGTCTAAATTATTATGTTTGGGTATGAGTGTTTTATCTTTTTCTCTTCTTGTGTAGAGAATGGTGAGTGGCGTTGCTGATTTCAAGTAAAAAATCCTCCATTTTTTGAGTTACGGCTTTGTAATTGCCATTCGAATTGTTG
>CAIUKZ010000560.1 GCA_903899865.1 uncultured Bacteroidales bacterium
GGCGCAATATTTCCACCAAAATAGTTTCCTGCAGCATCAATAAAATCGTACGTGATTGCAGTGCCCGCATCTATGACCAGCAAATCACTGTTGGGGCAAATGTATGCGGCCCCAATCACTGCAGCCAGTCTGTCTTTTCCCAGTGTTTCTGGCGTTTGGTAATGATTTTTTATGGGTAATGGAGTTTGGTGGGTGAGGTGTAAATAGTTTTTATATTCATTCACCACCAACCACTCGTCAAAATTGTCGGTTGTAACAGATGAAACTATCAGATTGTCAATCTTATAGTTTTGCTGGATAGTTGCTATTTCCGATTGTCCAAAATTTTGATATGACTTTGCTTCAATAAGTGTATTGTTCTGAAATACACCTATTTTTGTCCATGAGTTTCCCTGGTCAATGCAAAGATTCATATCCAACGATTTTTTACACAGAATTACAAAATCATTTTTTCAATAGGTAGTACTAGTATTCCCTCAGCCCCTAAAACTTTAAGTTTGCCTATCACATCCCAAAATACTTTTTCGTCAATTACCGCATGAAGTGAATTCCAACCCTCTTTGGCAAGTGGCATGATGGTAGGACTTTTAATGCCAGGTAATACTTCAATGATTTTATCCAAATTTGTACTCGGTACATTCATTAATACGTATTTTTTGTCCTCTGCCATCTGTACCGATTCTATTCTAAATAGAAGCTCCTTTAGAATGGCTTTTTTGTCAGCTGTGAGCTTTGGGTGCGATATCAACACAGCTTCTGATTTCATCAAGACTTCTACTTCCTTAAGGTGGTTGGTCACCAACGTGCTTCCCGAACTTACAATGTCAAAAATCCCATCAGCCAAGCCAATGCCAGGTGCTATCTCAACCGAACCTGTTATAATGTGTATGTCTGCATTCACATTATTTTCTTTCAGATAGTCGCCCAATATCTCTGGATATGATGTAGCAATCACTTTTCCATTAAACCATGACACGTCAGAATAATCTGCATCTTTTGGAATAGCAAGTGATAATCTACATTTGCTAGTACCTAGTCGTTTGACAATAACCGCATTTTTTTTCTTTTCCACGAATTCATTTTCGCCTACAATGCCAATGTCAGCAACACCATCGGCTACTGTTTGAGGAATATCGTCGTCGCGAAGGAAAAGTACTTCAAGTGGAAAGTTTTTGGCCGATATTAGTAATAGTCGTTTGCCCGATTCTAATTTAATGCCCGATTCAGATAATAGTGACATGGTCTCTTCGAACAATCTGCCTTTGGCTTGTACTGCAATACGTAACATAATGAGTTTGTTTGGTTTGTTTGTGTTGTTGAAATTTCTATACAAAGGTACAAAAAAATGTCGAAAATATTTTTATCATTTTTGACGAACTGTTTTGTGTGTTATGTTGCTATAAAAAGTTGATGGTGGGTATTCTTTTCAAAACACAATAGAACATATCCTTGAAAACCCAGTCGATTTTAATTTGTAAAATGCTTTTTTGTGAGCTCCTAGAGATATACCAGTATTCTTTTTAGGATTGACAAGCTACAATGTGTTCTTATTTTTGATTCTTTGTTTCAAGCCAATGCTTTTGCTTGTGATTTGGATTTTGCTATTGGTGGTAATAAAAAGAAAGTCCGTTAATTAGATTAACGGACTTCAAAATGCTAGCAAAGTATTTTGCAATAGCTTTTCTTACTTAACTACAGCTGTGTCAGCTTTTACAGTAGTGTCAACAGCAACAGTGTCAA
>CAIUKZ010000561.1 GCA_903899865.1 uncultured Bacteroidales bacterium
ACACCGCAACCATAATAAAATTGCAACCCAAAATAAATTCAGTTTAGTTGCGGGGCAAAATCGCCACAATGCTTTACAGCAAAGGCTTTGATGCCCTCCGCAACCGCAACTCCGCAACCAAGGGTTGTTTTCTGAAATTCAAATGTAAAAAAAAAAGTTTTATTTGAGAAATAGGAAGAAATAAGAGCGGAAGAAAACCAGCCAGAAATCGGTCAGGTTTCACCTGATAGATAATAACGGGCAGCTCCGCAGGGCAATCCCCAGCCTGCAAAAATCCTCACCATTCGTACCTCATGGCTTGCACAGTCTTTTTTGTGGCTTCCGCACATCCACCCTTCTGTTGTTTTTTTCTGTCACACCACATCATTCTTCAATCTTCAATTTTCATCTTTCGTTTGCGCCAGAAATCAAACAACTCAACCTTTTCGGCGAGTGAATGCAGAGTCAAAATGAAATTTTGAACTCTGCTGAACGTAGAAAAGGTCGATGCAATCAAAGCAATTATACATAACAAGTAGTTGATGGTCATTCCCTTGCCTAACGGCAAATCAATAGGGAAGCCCATAACCTAATTATGTATAATAGCCCCACAAAATCATCGCATTTCCCTGCTCCGCTACCCGAAAAACCACAATTCCCCACCACCCCAGTCAAGGTGCAGTCCGTGCCAGTGAAAAGATGAGCCTATGCTTGCGGTCAATGCACTCCATTTCCGTTCCACTTCACTTCGGGGGCAGTTCGTTCCTCACTGAATCCCTCGCTAGCTACACGATCATTACTTGCATCCACCTCAGCATCCCACAGCGTGAGGAAAGCCCATTACATTCACTTTCCACACGCTCTTCCTCCTACCCACCTCATCTTCCACTGTCACTCCCTGCGCGTATTTACCCCGTAATAATTTGAATTCTATATCTCCAATAAATTAAAAATTCAAATACAATTTTCTCCATCAAAAAAAATGAATCTGCAAAGATAGCCGTTTCGCTTACCGTCAGTAAAGGTCAAGCCCTACGGGTTTTTGTCACAATCTCCACACCTCGTTTCACTTCGGGTAGTATTCTGACAAAAAACCTTGACTGTCGCCGCTTCACTGGCTGTTTGAAGAGCATATCCTTTTTTTTCTTCTTTCTTTTTTCTTTTTTCTTTCTCTTTCTGTGGGTGAAAATTATTTGCAGGGGGTAGTCCCTCATTTATTCACTCTCTAATCATTCGGCTCATGTGTACCTTTATTTTGAAGTCTTACAATCAGAAAGAAGAAATCCGAAAACCTCATTTCTTTATTTTAAACAAAGGCAATAACAGCGGAAAACCCCTTCTAATTGCCTGTCCGAATTGCTTTGTCATACAATTTGAAAGCGAAGAAGAAAAAGAGCAAATATATTGGCTGTTGTATAGCTTGTGGAAGTCCAAAGTCTTTTATCCGCTGTTGCGGGGTTCAGTCATTCCCTTTGTTGTTCTTCGGGATGTAAAGTCTTGCATTCAGGATGGCTTAAATAAAGTAGATGAAAATCCGGCTCAGTTTGAGAAAGCCGTGGCAGTACTCCGCAGTCTGGAAGAAATGGAGGAGAAGTTAAAACAAAACATAAAGCTGGTTCAGGATGCAAAGCAAATGGTTATCTGCTTAGAGCAAGCAAAATATATAAAACGCTGATTATCAGAATTTACTGTATTTACGAATGTCATTGACAAACAGCCAAATACCATTATCACTTGCTTTAAGCAGATAAGCACTCAATTTAATAAAAAGCTACATTCTCGCATTAGTTAGCTATGGAGGAAAAACAAGAATAACTTTTTTAGGCTCGTTGGGACGGACCAAAAGTTATTTCCAGTTTTCCGTGTGATGTATGCAAATAACTAAACCATATTCAGGCAATAGGTAAGTCATATATAAGTCATACATAAGCCATACATAAGCGCACCTTGACAAGTCAGACATAGGAAGATGTCAGATTTCGAGAACAAAAAAAAGGCTATCCATTTCGGAAAGCCCTTTCGCTAACTAATACCACTTAATTTTTTTAGAATGTACTTTGAATTTTCAATGCATGACCAGAATTTAGCAAATAGTATTCGTTACCCGCTTTTTGATAGAATTCAACTCCTACTGAATTCAGCACAGTCACATCACCAGTCATCTCAGGTGCTCCGGGAAGAGCACTGGCGATGACTGTCGGATCTGCAATATCAGTGTTCAAATCCAAGTAATCCGAATAAGCTACGTTTGATATTTCGTTCAATCCTGGTTGCAGCGGCTCATAAATACCAGTTGTTGCATTGTAAGCAAAATCAGAAATCACAGAAACAGCATTAATTAATCGGAAGTGCGTTGCACCAGAAGGAGCAATTACTGATTTCGTAGGGTTAAATGCAGGAACTGTCAAAGTTGAACTAGTACGCTCTGGGTTGTTTGTCAATTCCATTGGAGCAATAAATGAGCTGTTAAAACTGAAATTCTTATTGAAATTCAAACCCAACAAATACTTGCTTTGGGTTGAAATCAAAATGGCGCGATAACCACGAGCCTCGGTCTGATCTTCCAGATTGATTTTTTTCATGATGCCAGTCAATCGACCGGTCAGCTGGGCATCGCTCATTTGCTTCATCAGCACATTCAAACCAATACGAACCGAACGCCCAGCATTGGCGCATCCACCAAACTCATTCATATTTTCACGTGTTCTCACAAATGCAACGTCATTCTTAATTTGTTCTGCTGTTGCACCACCCTTTAATCCGGCAAAGTTGCCAGTCATTCCTTTAATCTTGAAATGGCGAATTTCGCCGATTGTACCTCCGTACTTTACATGTCCTAATTGTCTAGCCATAGTTGTAAATTTTTAATTGTTTGTACTAATAATTTGTTGTAAATCTACTATGGCAAATGCCTGTGTTATAAATATATAAATAATGCAAAACGATGCTTTTTGATGCTATTCAGCCAATACGAAAAATCTATTTCAAAATCAATCCTATAGTTTCAATAAATATAATTGCTCCAGCGACTTTGATTTTCACATTATTCCAAAAGTCAGTTCTCTTCTTTTGAGTCTTGTAGAAGTTTATTGTTGAGTCTTTACAAGCAATCAGCTTTTGTTTACTGTCGATAACGCTTTTTTGTATATCCACTTTCTCTTCTAGTTCTTTGACTTCACACGAATAGTTTTCTATTTCAGAATCGAGACTTTCAATAACACTGTCCTTTTCTATTATTTCAGACTTTAAACCTCGGACAAGATCTTCGCAAGTGCTCAGGTCCTTGCCTCTTTCAAATCGGGATTGGAGTGTGTCGTTTAGAACATGTTGTTTGTTGGCTTCAGCTTTTTGAGTAGCTGTATTGGCTTTCTCTTTCGCTAGTTTTGACTTTAGCGTTTGAATAGTACTATCTTTCTGACAAAGTAAAATGTTTGCTCTGGCAGTGTTTAAACTATCTTCTTTTGACTCGTTTCTGTCTCGCTGGTTAATGGTTGCGGGTTGCGGTGTTTCTTGCTTAGAATCGCATTTCTGAAACATAGAAAATCCGCAAATCAAAACGGCTAATATTACCAGGGTATATTTCTTTAAAATTGCAATTGTGTTTTTCATAGTTGTATGTATTCTCCGTTTTTATATTTGAGTATCTGGTTGCGGTTGCCTTTGCTTTTATAGCTTATATGAACCCAGTCGGGTTGTTTATCATTCCCTTTCTCCCAAATCAACTGGTCGAACTGAAAGTGGTCACGAATTGTTTGAAATAGCTTTGCATTATCAAAACATTCTATGTCCGCAGCTTCGCCTTTGGTGTGTTGACTGATGGGTTTTTGAGCCCCGCCAATGGCTTTGTTTACCGCCAACGTTCTGTAGCCGGAATTGACGGCTATTGGCTCGTCAATCATTTCCCTGAGTGGATCCAGTATGTTTTTGACTAGCTCCTTCAGCTTTTGTATTTGCACCGGTCTGGGTGTGTTGTCTAAGTTCTCATGGGTTACTGTCAATTCTTCCAATGAGAAGTATTTTCCTAGTTTGTTCATGATTGTTTTTTATTGAAAAATTGGAGGATAAATGCACACGTACCACCGGCAATGGCAATGTACTTCAGATAGCTGTCCGGAATAGCTGTTTTAAACTCCGTTGGTAACGCAGCGTAATACAATGGAAGTGCAGCAATGCCACTGGAAATAAGTTGGAAGATTCGAGCTAAAATAGGAGTTTCAGCTTTCCACCAATCAGGCAGTTTGAATAATACTTTTTTCATACAGTTGATTTTTTTCTTGTAAATGTACAAGTCAATCGACTGTGTAATAAATATATGAACAACGCTAAACGATGCTTTTTGATGCTATAAAACAAGCCCTGATGATGAAATCACTAGGGCTTACAAAATGGTTTTTGAGATTCAGAAAGATGGATGGAGTATTTCGAATAACAAAGAAGTTATTCTTTTAAAAGCCTAGGAATGAAATCAATCACACTAAAATGAGATTGTATTTATTTGTATTTTAACTGACTATTTGTTTTGCCATTGTTTTACCCAATAAAAAATAAACGGTTTACACATATGTGTAAACCGTTTATTTTTTATTGGGTAAAACAATGGCAAAACAAATAGTCAGTTAAA
>CAIUKZ010000562.1 GCA_903899865.1 uncultured Bacteroidales bacterium
CAAGAGCGTAAGAATTTTCGCCAGTTATAATTTTGAGATTCGAGATTAACGAGCCGCTTTCCCAATGCTCGACATGCTTACATATTGTTTCTACCTGCTGTCAAAACCAAACAGCCCCAGTTTTATGGTTATCGGTTAACTGGTTTATCGGGAAAGCCCAATAACCCAATTAACCAATTAACTTATACCTTATTTTGCAAAACTTACTGCTCTAGTTTCACGTATTACAGTGATTTTCACTTGACCTGGATAAGTCATTTCATCCTGTATCTTTTTGGCGATATCGAATGACAATAATTCTGTTTCCTTATCATCTATCTTATCTGCACCCACTATCACACGTAGTTCACGACCTGCTTGAATAGCATAGGTCTTCAATACTCCAGGATAAGATGCTGCCAAATTTTCAAGATCGTTTAGTCGTTTGATGTACGCTTCCACTATTTCTCTACGAGCACCTGGACGAGCGCCTGAGATAGCGTCACACACTTGAACGATAGGAGCTATAAGTGTTTCCATTTCTACCTCGTCGTGGTGAGCACCGATGGCATTACAGATATCTGGTTTCTCTTTGTATTTTTCAGCTAGGCGCATACCAAGTATTGCGTGTGGCAATTCTGGTTCATCGTCTGGCACTTTACCAATATCATGTAAGAGTCCTGCACGTTTCGCTTTTTTCGGATTTAGCCCTAATTCTGAGGCCATAGTAGCACAAAGATTAGCCACCTCGCGTGAGTGTTGTAGCAAGTTTTGACCATAAGATGAGCGGTATTTCATTTTACCCACCATACGTATCAATTCAGGATGCAAACCATGTATGCCTAAGTCAATAGTGGTTCGTTTACCTATTTCAATGATTTCCTCTTCCACTTGCTTGCGAACTTTGGTCACCACTTCTTCTATTCGAGCTGGGTGGATACGACCGTCTGTTACCAATTGGTGCAAAGACAAGCGTGCAATTTCTCTACGCACTGGGTCGAATGCCGAAAGTACAATGGCTTCAGGGGTGTCGTCAACAATGATTTCTACGCCAGTAGCAGCCTCGAGTGCACGGATATTACGTCCTTCACGACCGATGATTCGTCCTTTGATTTCGTCCGACTCAATGTGGAAAACTGTTACCGAATTTTCGATAGCCGTCTCAGTAGCTACACGTTGTATGCTTTGCACTACAATACGTTTTGCTTCTTTGTTGGCAGTCATTTTAGCCTCTTCCATGATGTCATTGATGTATGACATGGCATTGGTTTTGGCTTCTTCCTTCAACGCTTCCACAAGTCTTTCTTTGGCTTGGTCGGCTGACAAACCAGAAATGGTCTCCAGTTGGTGTTGAGCTTGGTGCGTCAGTGTATCTAACTCTTTTTTCTTAGCGTCAACTCCTGTCAACTGGTGCTCTAAGTTTTCCTTCAAAGTGTCTACCTCGTTGATTTTACGTTGTACATCACCTTGCTTTTGGTTGAGTTGCATTTCGCGTTGTTGAAGTTTTACCTCCATTGCCTGAATTTTGGCATTACGCTCTTGCACTTGTTGTTCATGTTCGGCTTTAAGAGCTATAAATTTTTCTTTGGCCTCTATCATTTTGTTTTTCTTTAGCAGTTCAGCCTCCGCTGCTGCATCCTCTATTGCTCGTTTGTTGAGAAATCGCTGAAATACAAATGCTACTCCAGCGCCCACCACAAGTGCAATAATCCCTATTAGAATATTTACCATGAATGAATTTTGATTAATGAATATTAAAAATTATGTTTGATTTAGATATAACAAAAAAAGCATTGACATAGTTGTATTTCAGCAAGCTGAAGATTCAACCATGTAATGCGGAAACAAAAAGTGATGGGACAACTATTCTTGGGAGAGAAGCTCTTTCAATTCATCATCCAAAGATTGTATTCTTTGAGCCATTATTGATTCATCTTCTGAGGTTTCCCCTTTGGTAAGTGCTACAGCCAATTCGAATGCAACTAATTTTACAATTTGTTCCATTGGTCGCTGATTGTATGTTTTGCTGCGTTTCTCCATTAGGGAGTTAAACAGCTTTTCTGCCTTACGATAGGTTAATTCTTCGGGACTTTCTAGCAGACGCTTTGCAGGATCTGTACTTCTACTTACATGCAATGGAAGCAGAAAACCGTTCAGATTAACGTTTATTTGAAATATTTCGTTGTCTTGTTTCATACGCTCTATTCGTCTAGTAGCGCAATGCACTTGTCTATTTCTCGCACCATTTTGGCAATTTTATTTTTCGCTTCGCTCCTATCGGATTCCGAACCGCTCAAATTACCTGCCATTTTCAAATGGTCACATTTTTTGCGAAGTTCCAACACCTCTTGATGTGCATGCATCAGCTCATTTTGCTTCCGATCCAAATCTGCTCTCAATTGGTTGTTTTCGTCCTGCAATGACTTGTACTCCGAAAATAACTTTCGCAGTCGTATTTCAAATGCGTTGATTAGTTCTTCGTATTTATTCGTCATTTTCAAAAAAATCTATACAAAAATACGCTTTTGGTTTTAATAAATGAAACATTTTGTGCTTTTTTCATTAAATCATCGCCTATGTTTGTTCATCGGCCTGCAGATTATAACATTTCTCTTGCACGTTCTAGGGCTAGATATATATTTGAACAGATATTTTTTTGTCCTATCATGGCTTCCAATCCTGTGTTTTCGAGAACAGCGTGTACTTTCTCATTCACCCCTGAGAGCAAGACCTGCACGTTATCATTTTGAGATTGCTTGATCAAATTTTCTAAATTATGGACACCTGTGGAGTCTATGAATGGGACTTTTCTCATTCGAATGATTCGAATTTTTGGCTTATCACCAACTTGTTTCATCACTTCCTCAAATTTATTTGCTACTCCAAAAAAGAATGGTCCTTCTATTTCATACACTTCTATGCCTTGTGGCAATTGTAGCTTTTCACGCTCCGTACCATCATCGTCATAATCAGCTTCGTTCACCTCGCTTTTGAAAATCGAAATCGATGTCGTTTCTGATATTCGACGTAAAAACAGCAATACCGCCAGTAATAGCCCTGCCTCTATGGCGATGGTCAAATCAAAGATTACTGTCAATAAGAAAGTGCAAATCAGCACCGCAACATCTGACTTTGGTGTTTTCAAAATCGATTTGAATGTGCGCCACTCACTCATATTGTATGACACTATTACCAACACACCAGCTAGACATGCCATGGGAATGTGTTTGGTAAGGCTCCCTAAAAAAAGCATAATCAAAAGCAACACGATAGCATGTATTATTCCTGCAATGGGAGTTCGTCCTCCATTATTAATATTGGTCATAGTACGAGCTATTGCGCCTGTAGCAGGTATCCCTCCAAATATTGGTGCAACGATATTGGCTATTCCCTGAGCAATCAATTCTGTGTTTGAATCATGTTTTGAACTGATCACACCATCTGCCACAGTGGCTGAAAGTAATGATTCGATAGCACCAAGTATCGCTATTGTAAATGCTACAGGCAGTAAAGTCCTTACTGCATGATAATCAATCGAAATGGCTTGTGCAGAAGGGAGTGATGAATTGATGGTAAATCTGTCGCCAATGGTTTCAATGCCTGTCACTCCAAAATAATGTTTCAGGACATACACCACAAATGTAACCAAAACAATAGCAATGAGTGAACCAGGTATCTTTTTAGAGAATTTGGGTGTCAATTGGATAATGGCAATCGATATCACACCCACACCCAATGACCAATAACTAATCGAATCGAGATGCTGGGAGTAAACTGCCCATTTACTTATGAAGTCTGCAGGCACTTTGTCGATGTGCATTCCCAACAAATCCTTTATCTGTGTGGCAAAAATAGTAAGTGCAATGCCACTGGTAAAACCTACAATCACAGGATATGGAATATATTTGATGATAGTGCCAAGTTTCAACAAGCCCATGGCAATAAGCATAATGCCGGCTATGATGGTAGCAATAGCAAGCCCAGCCACTCCAAACTCTTGAACAATGCCGTAAACAATGACAATGAATGCACCCGTAGGGCCACCTATCTGAACCCTACTTCCTCCAAAAAATGAAATAATAAAACCGGCTATGACTGCCGTAATCAAACCCTTTTCGGGTGTAACCCCCGAGGCTATACCGAAAGCTATAGCCAGCG
>CAIUKZ010000563.1 GCA_903899865.1 uncultured Bacteroidales bacterium
CACCCCGAACTGTTGAGTATATAAACCAGCAATTGATTCATTTACAGTTAAAACATTTTTTAAATTTGGGAAAATATAATTTTCTATTAACTTCCAAATTTTTTGAACTGCTGGACGTGATGCCAATTCTGGTGTTTCAGTATAGTATTCATGCGTGTCATAAATCAATCTTTTTCGCCTGATTCTCGACGCAAGAAAGCAAGCCAGTAGCGTGTCTAAATCATTGGAAAATATCAAATCTACTTTTGCGAATAGGAGGTGAATGAAAAATATAACATTCAGTTCGGCATAAAACAGTGGGCCGCTATTGAAAATTAGTTTTTTACGTATTGTGCTGTATGGGCGTTCAAGGGGAATGCTGTTGTGAAGTATTCTACCCATTTCAACAACTTCATACTCGCATTTTTGCAAGGTCAGACAGGTTTTGTGTACTCTTTGGTCTGTGCTCAAATCGTTAGACACACACACGATTGCTCTTTTAGTCATATAAAAAGTGGTTGAGCCAGTTGTTTATTTTTGGATTGTAATCTGAATAGCCAGATGCATTCTACTTGATGGACTGCAATTATGATTCATTTTTCTGCTTGTTTTTCAAATAATCAATCAGTTTTTCATATAAATCTCGGTGGTAAATCTTTGGGTTTTTTTCGACGGATGTGTTGTGCCATAGTAATACCAACTCACCATTCCAATATTCTACTTTATCTATTAGTCTTGTGCAGTAGGCATAAGCGTCGAAAGCATTGAGGTACATATATCTTTTGTCACTTAGGCTTACGTCCATCATGGTCAATGGATGGAGAGTGAGTGGCGTAAGTTTTTTAGTGATAGGATTAATCCATTTGACAGGTTTGCAAGTGCCTAGTCTGAATCCAGCAATGTCGGCATAACCCATGGTGAAATCGTCAGTAAATCCAGCTTTGATGATCATTTCCATATCTTCAGGTTCTCGGCTCATCAGATAGTGGTTTCTATTGTAATTTGTTTTTTTCTTAATTAGCCTATTTAAGATTTTTCGTTCAGTGCTAGCTAGGTGAGGAGATAGTCCTGCTTCATAACTAGTGTGAAGACCTATTGTAACTTTTTTGTTTCGTGCCAGTTTCATCAAACTAACAAAATCTGGTGTGTGTATGAGCAGGATGGGTGCATCTTCTTTTTTTATTCTGCCACCTGAACGTACGAACAGTATTAATTCACACTTGCTGCTTCCCATTATTTTCCTTAGTGAGTTTCCTTGTGTGAATAACCACGGGTAGGTGTACCACGGGTCAAACTTCAGACCACTAAAAAAACTTTTGATGGCTTTGTGTCCTTCCTTTGGCCAACTTATTCCTCTGATAAGTCCCCCTATTAGACCTCTGATACTACGGTAATGTGCCAGTTGGTCTAGATCATGAGTTAGAAATACTTTTTTCAAAGCTTTCGCTGGTTCTGGTGCATCTATGCCAATATTTCGAAGTTCATTCCTCAATAACATTCCATATTCTTCCACCAACGGTGAGTCAATGAACCCTGCCCTTACTGGTAAAGATTCTTTGCCAATAAATCTGCCGTGGTTGTCTCTACAATCCCTTCTTACCATTTCTTCGTATCGAGAGATTAAGAAATAGGTGCTTGCGATGAGGTCTGCATGTAAATGCATCACACCATCTATCAATTCTGAATAGGGTTTGCCAAAGAGTATGGGCGAATCTTCCCATATTTGAAGTGGAGTTTCTGGCAGTGAAGTGGCAAGACCATATACCGATGAATCAAAGAAACCGGATGGTCGTATTATAATTTTATAGTTTGAATACTCGCGTTCATTTGAAGTGTAGCCTATGAAATCTACCAACTCAGGTGAAATGTGATCTCCTAATAAAAATTGAATGATATATCGAATTACTTCTGTCATTTAAAAAGAGAGTTTTGGAATTGTGGTTTTCGAAATATTAGTTTGTGATCAATTAGCAAGGCTCAATTGTCCTCAAGTTCTGCTTTTAAGAATTTTGCTGTTTCGCTTGTAGGATGTTTTGCTACGGTCTCTGGCGTGCCTTCACAAATAAGCATTCCACCACCCATTCCACCTTCTGGACCAATGTCAATGATGTGGTCAGCTACTTTGATGACGTCCATGTTGTGTTCGATTATTATAACGGTATTTCCTCTGTCTGCTAATTTGTTAAGTACCCCAAGCAGGACGTTTATGTCCTCAAAATGAAGACCTGTAGTCGGCTCATCTAATATGTATAGTGTTTTGCCGGTATCTCTTTTTGAGAGTTCGGTGGCTAGTTTCACACGTTGGCTTTCGCCGCCAGATAGGGTAGTGCTTGATTGTCCAAGTTTGATGTACCCCAATCCAACTTCTTGTAAGGTTTTGATTTTGTTGAGAATGGAGGGTTGGTTTTCGAAAAACTCCACCGCTTGATTAATGGTCATGTCTAGCACGTCGGCAATGGATTTTCCTTTAAATCGAACTTCAAGTGTCTCTCTGTTGTAGCGTTTGCCTTCGCAGGTTTCGCAGGGAACGTACACGTCGGGCAGAAAGTTCATTTCTATCGTTTTATAGCCGTTTCCACCACAGGTTTCACATCTTCCGCCAGCTGTGTTGAATGAAAACCTTCCAGCCTTGTATCCTCTTATTTTTGCATCGGGTAGAGTGATGAATACATTTCGAATATCAGAGAAAACACCCGTGTATGTAGCTGGATTGGAACGCGGTGTTCTCCCAATAGGCGATTGGTCAACTTCTACTACTTTGTCAATGTGCTCAATGCCCTCACATGAATCATAAGCCAATGGATCTTGTAACGAACGGTAAAAGTTTTGACTAAGGATGGGTTGAAGTGTTTCGTTTATTAGTGTGGATTTTCCACTACCAGAAACACCAGTCACACAAATCATTTTACCTAGCGGGAAGCTGACGTCGATGTTTTTGAGGTTGTTGCCCTTTGCACCTTTGATGGTGATGAATTTGCCATTACCCTGTCTGTGTTCCTTCGGGATATTGATGTTTCTAGTCCTATTGAGGTATGATGAAGTAAGTGTGTCCGATGAAAGCATCTGTGTAGGAGTTCCCGCAAAAACAATCTCACCACCATGTCTTCCAGCGTGTGGTCCAAGGTCTACCACGTAATCTGCCGCCAGCATCATGTCCTTGTCATGTTCAACCACTATGACCGAATTGCCTGTGTCGCGCAATTGTTTCAAAGAACGAATCAATCGGATATTGTCACGCTGGTGAAGCCCTATGCTCGGTTCGTCAAGAATGTAGAGCACATTGACCAACTGTGAACCTATCTGCGTAGCTAGTCTGATGCGTTGGCTTTCGCCTCCTGATAAGGATTGAGAGCTTCTACTTAATGATAAATAGCTAAGCCCTACATCCAAAAGAAATTGCAGTCGTGTGCGAATTTCCTTGAGGATTTCTGTGGCAATGGTTTTTTGTCTGTCGGTAAGGTGTTGATCTATATTATTTAGCCATTCAGATAGTTGCGTGATGTCTATTGATGATAATTCAGCAATGTTTTTGTCATGAATCTTGAACTGCAAGGACTCACGCTTGAGTTTCATTCCATTACATTCGTTACAAGCGATTGTTTTTGAGTATTGATTTGCCCATTTTTGTTCGGTAGCCGAGGCGCCTGTTTCAGATTGCATCTCGATATACTTCAATATGCCGTCATAGCTCAAGAAGTAATTGGTACCAATGGCATGGTTCTTAATTTGTAAGCGCTCTTCGGTGCCATTCATTATTTCATCAATGGCTTCATCTGGAATTTCAGAAATGGGCGATTTTATCGTCAATCCATATTTCTCAAGTATTGCTTCTATCTGCCAGAAGAGGGTGGTGCTTTTGTGTTTGCCCAGTGGTGCTATTCCTCCCTCCGAAATGCTAATAGACTTATCAGGCACTATCTTATCCATGTCTATCTTGTTGACAAATCCTAGACCTTTACAATGAGGGCAAGCTCCATGAGGAGAATTGAATGAAAAATTGTGAGGTGCAGGTTCGTTATAAGATATTCCACTGCTGGGACACATGAGTGATTTGCTAAAATAGCGAATGGAGTCTTCGTCTTTTTCAAGCAACATCACTATGCCATTGCCTTGCTGCATTGCTTTCTGCATGGATTCCTTGAGGCGTTTTCTGTCTTTTTCGCTCACCAACAATCGGTCAATAACCACTTCGATGTCGTGGTTTTTATACCGGTCCACCTTCAGTCCGTGGGATGCCTCACGAATTTCACCATCGATGCGGACGTGAAGATATCCTTTTTTGCGAACCTGTTCGAACAGTTCTTTGTAATGACCTTTACGCCCTCTTACAAGTGGTGCTAGCAGGTAGGTTTTCTTTCCTTCGTAATCTTTGAGTATCAAATCTACGATTTGTTCCTCCGAATACTTGACCATCTCTTCACCAGTAACATAAGAATACGCAATGCCGGCACGAGCGTAAAGAAGACGAAGGAAGTCGTAGATTTCGGTGGTAGTACCAACTGTAGAACGTGG
The DNA here is from genome assembly GCA_903899865.1 of uncultured Bacteroidales bacterium. GTDB lineage: Bacteria > Bacteroidota > Bacteroidia > Bacteroidales > Paludibacteraceae > Paludibacter. Next base: position 4,492 of record CAIUKZ010000563.1, read on the forward strand.
ATTTTTGTTGGTGGTTTTTTGCTCAATGGAAATCACAGGGCTCAATCCTGTTATTTTGTCCACATCAGGTCGTTCCATATTGCCCAAGAAACTCCGGGCATAAGCTGAAAAAGTTTCGATATATCTGCGCTGACCCTCTGCAAAGATGGTGTCAAAAGCCAATGAAGACTTTCCGCTACCGCTCAACCCCGTAATAACTGTCAAAGCATTCCTTGGGATGGCGATGTCTATGTTTTTGAGATTATGAACTCTTGCTCCGATGACTTCTATCTTCTCATCGGTGTCAATAGGGTGTATGTTGGGATTGGTGCTCAATTCAATAAAATTTTGGAACTCGCAAAGATACTAAATTTTGTAAGAGTAAGCAAAGGATTGATGGCTTTTACAACTAAGAAAATGTCTTGTTGGTAACCTTTTGCTGATATCTTTCTTTAAATTGATTATCTTTGTTGTAGAAACTAAAATATGAAATTATGAGTGA
>CAIUKZ010000564.1 GCA_903899865.1 uncultured Bacteroidales bacterium
GCATCACCTTCACCTTGCTGACGAAGTTCTACTGGTATCAATGCGCCTGGATTGTCTTCCATTTTCTCAATCCAAATACCGTCTTTGTTGATTTTTGCTTTGATGTTTCTATCGGCAGAACATGATACGGCCATGCCTACAAAGCACGATGCACCGTGGCGAGAAAGACGAACGATGCGGATGTCATGAGCAAAGTATTTTCCGCCAAACTGAGCACCTAGTCCAGAGGCTTGTGCTTGTTTCAAGATTTTTTGTTCCATCTCTACGTCGCGGAAAGCTTGTCCTAGCTCATTGCCTTCAGTAGGCAATTCATCATAATATTTGGTAGAGGCAAGTTTTACGGTTTTCATACAAGCATCGGCCGAAGTACCACCTATCACGAATGCGATGTGGTAAGGAGGACAAGCCGCAGTGCCAAGGGTTTTCATCTTTTCTGTCAAGAATTTTTCCAATGACGCTGGGTTCAGCAATGCTTTTGTTTCTTGGAAAAGATAGGATTTGTTGGCAGAGCCACCACCTTTGGCGATGAATAGAAATTTGTATTCGTTGCCGTGAGATGCCACAAGGTCTATTTGAGCAGGCAAGTTGGTGCCAGTATTTACCTCGTCGTACATGTTCAAGGCTGCATTCTGAGAATAACGCAGGTTTTCTTCAGTGTAGGTTTCGTAGATTCCTTTTGATAAAGCTTCTTCGTCATTGCCATTCGTCCATACGTTGTTGCCTTTTTTGGCATAGACAGTAGCAGTACCCGTATCCTGACAGAAAGGAAGAATGCCTTTTGCAGATATTTCAGCATTGCGAAGCATGGTAAGTGCTACATATTTATCATTTTCGCTCGCTTCTGTGTCAGTAAGGATAGCTGCCACTTGGCGTTGATGCTCTGGACGAAGCAGAAAAGCACAGTCGCGCATGGCAGTTCGTGCCATCTTAGCAATGCCTTCTTGCTCTACTTTGAGGATTTCATTGCCGTCCAACTGCGACACACTTACATAGTCTTTGGTGAGTAAGTAATACTCGGTTTTTTCTTTACCCAATGGAAATACATCCTGGTATTTGAATTCTTTTGCCATATATGTTTTTTTTAGTTCATTCTATTTATGGAGATCAATCTTCGTGTTTTTTCTTTTCAATTTAGTTGCAGAGTTCGGTTTGAACAGTAAGTGAAACCAAATATAGTTGTTGTCCTGTTTCAATTGACGTCCCATTAATGGGGCGGATAGTTAGATAGAATAAGGTATTGGCTTTAGCCCAACAATGATAAAATTTGGCTAAAGCCCTTTGATTGTTGAACATCTATTCCGCCCCATAAATGTGACGGCAAATAAATGTGACACCCTATTTGTCCTACTAATTTAATCGTCGAAAAAAATAATTTAAATTCTTTTTCAATTTTTTTTGTGTCTTAGTGCCTTCGTGTTCAACCTTATTCTCCGTGTCTCCGTGCCTTCGTGTTCTATCTTATCTTAAAACAAAGTCATTTGACCAGTTAAGTCATCCAGAATTCGTTTTTGGTCTATCACATCCTCAGGTATTTCGTTGCCTTCTTCGTCACCCACTTCTTCCAGCTTTTGCTTTTTGGCGTTGATGGCTTTTTCTACCAGCTCTGTTAATGCAGGAGTTTCCTCTTCTTCGTTAGTAGCATCAACATCCTCTTTGGGTGGAGCAAAGCGTATGGGCTCTAATTCGTTGATGGTTTCCACTTCGTAGGTAGTGAGTCGTTTGCCTTTGGCTTTGAAGCTTTTTACGCCGATAAACTCCTCGGCATCCACCACCAGTGATTCTCTGAACGAATCGCCTCCACCAAATACCACTTCGAAGCGTGGGAAGTCCACATCCGAAAAATGAATCAAACGTGATTCGGCATTATCTCCCAAGAAATTTTGTGGCTTTTGGGATGCTTCAAACTGGAATCGTTTTAGGTAGTAATAGTTTTGCTCGGCATCAAAGAGCGCCACCGACCATACTTTGTTGGAGTCAAACTTTTCGATGACCAAAATATCTTTGTCAAAGTGATTGCTTAGGTCAAAGGTGGTTGTATAAAAACTTCCCTTGCTGGATACCACCAGAATGGAATCTTCGCTCTGGAATTCTCCCAAATATTCACCCCTGTTGTCATAATTCAGGCGAAGTACATCGCGGTCAAACCACACCTGACGACCACCCAACGTGGAGCCACCTTTAGCTTTTAATGCTATTTTGAGAATGTCGTTCTTGGTGAGGATATTTCCCATGGACTGACGACCTTTGATGGCTATTTCGGAGAAATCTTTCTCAAAAACCAGTTTGTTTAATCGTGGTTTAGGTTTGAGAGTTACGCGTATCACTTCGGCCTCAGCATTGGGGTTGACGGTAAAATACACCACCTTTGTGCCTGCTGTTCCCTGTGTGATGTCATACTCTTTGTCGCGTGTGATGCCGTTTACTGCAAATCGCTTCATGTAATAGGCGCCCATCTTGCCGTCGCGATAGATGGCATTGTAGATGGTGCGTTTGTCATTCTTCTTAAACACATCTACGTGTAGGATGTTTTTACCCACAAATATTTTGTCGGCCACCTTCACTATTTTGTATTTGCCGTCCTTGAAGAAGATGATGATGTCGTCAATGTCGGAGCAGTTGCTTACAAATTCATCCTTTCGTAGCGATGTGCCAATAAATCCTTCTTCTCTGTTGATATAAAGCTTTTCGTTGGCTTCTACCACTTTGGTGGCTACGATGGTTTCGAAGTTGCGTATTTCGGTGCGACGAGGATAATCCTTTCCATATTTGGCTTTTAGACCTTCATACCACGCAATGGTATAATCCACCAGATGAGCCAGATGATGATCTATTTCGTCTATTTTCTTCTGAATGGCAAGCAAGGTGTCGTTGGCTTTGTCGGAGTCAAACTTGGTGATGCGCATCATTTTTATTTCGAGCAATTTCATGATGTCTTCACGTACCAGTTCGCGGATAAAATCTTTCTTGAAAGGTTCTAGCCGTTTGTCAATGTGCGCTACCACAGCATCTTGCGTGGTGCTATCTTCGAATGCTTTGTCTTTGTAAATGCGGTTTTCGATGAATATTTTTTCCAATGAGGTGAAAAACAATTGCTCTTGCAATTCTCCTTTTTGGATTTGAAGTTCCATCTGGAGTAAGTCTTTGGTGTGCTCGCAACTGATGCGGAGCATTTCGCTCACGCCAAGGAATCGAGGCTTTTTGTCATGTATCACGCAGCAGTTGGGCGAGATGCTCAATTCGCAGTCCGTAAATGCATACAGGGCGTCGATGGTCTTGTCAGACGATGAACCAGGTTGCAAGTGAACCAATATCTCTACATTGGCAGAGGTGTTGTCATCCACCTTACGGATTTTGATTTTGCCTTTTTCGTTGGCTTTGATGATGGAGTCTATCAGTTTGGA
>CAIUKZ010000565.1 GCA_903899865.1 uncultured Bacteroidales bacterium
TAAGTGTTTTTTTGATGTACTTTCATCATTTAAGTTAATGACCTATTCCAAAAATGACTATAAATATGTTGAATGTCAGTTAACTACAATTAAACTGTCTTTAAATAATCAATTACATTTTTTTCAATTCTTTCTAACACGTTTGAAGCGTCTGCTTTTTCAAAAACTTCACCGGATATATTTTCAAATAGCTCTATGTATCTGTCACTGATGTTTTTAACAATTTTGTCACTCATTTCTGGTACTTTTTGTCCTTCTTTACCCTGAAATCCATTGTTCATCAACCATTCACGTACAAACTCTTTCGAAAGTTGTTTCTGTGCTTCTCCTTTTTCAAACCGCTCTTCATAACCATCTGCATAGAAATATCTTGAAGAATCAGGTGTGTGTATCTCGTCAATTAAATATATTTTCCCATCATGTGAGCCAAATTCGTATTTGGTGTCAACTAGTATTAATCCTCGTTGAGCAGCTATTTCTGTGCCTCTATTGAATAATTCCATAGTGTACTTTTCGAGCAATGCATACTCTTCAGCAGATACTAATCCTTGTTCAAGGATTTCTTCCTTAGAAATATCTTCATCATGCAGTCCTAGTTCAGCCTTGGTTGTAGGAGTGATGATAGGAGTTGGGAAACGTTCGTTTTCGTGCATGCCTTCTGGAATGGTTACACCGCAGATTTCACGAACCCCGCTTTTATAGGCACGCCATGCACTTCCGCAAAGATATCCCCGTACAATCATTTCTACAGGATATCCTTGGCATCTGAGACCAATAGTCACCATTGGGTCTGGTGTGGCAATTTTCCAGTTGGGTACAATATCTGCTGTCGCATCAAGAAACTTTGCTGCTATTTGATTCAACATTTGACCTTTGTAAGGAATGCCTTTGGGCAATACCACATCAAAGGCTGAAATACGGTCCGTAGCTATCATCACTAACAAATCGTTTTTTACGAAATAGACATCACGAACCTTGCCAAAGTAGGTGCTTTTTTGTCCTTCGAAATGAAAGTCTGTCTTAGTTAAAGCGTTCATATTATGTTAGTTTTTAATTGTTTATTGAGTCCTGCCTTTCAGGCAGATGATTAGTGTGTGCTATTGCCGCAGGTCGATGACCTGACGGTTATGAAAGTTTGACCTTTCAGGTCGTATTGTTTTGTTTGTCCTGCCTTTCAGGCAGATAATTTGCATTTGTTTTTTCCGCAGGTCGTTGACCTGACGGTTATGAAGATTTGACCTTTCAGGTCGTTTGATTTGTTTGTTCTGCCTTTCTGGTAGTTGATTCTCTTTCTGTATTTTACCGCAAGTCGACGACCTACGGTGATGAAAGTTTTGACCTTTCAGGTCGTTTGTTTTAGTTTGTTCTGCCTTTCTGGTAGTTGATTATCCTTCTGTATTTTACCGCAAGTCGACGACCTACGGTTATGAATGTTTTGACCTTTCAAGTCAATTGGTTTAGTCTGTTTTGTCCTGAAAGGACTGATTTTTTAAAACCTTAGGTCAACGACCTAAGGATTGGATAAAACAAGAAATGCTGCCTGAAAGGCAGGACACAATTAATCTTTCAAAAAATACTGTTCCTGAATTTCAATCCCATTCTCAATCAATAATTGACGATATTCATCTTCAAAACTCAACTTTTTGTGATGTTCTTTCTGATTTTTTATATAATCAATAATTGTTTGTTTGTCATTTAAGTTGTAAGTAAATGCAGCAAAGCTTACAGCCCAACCCTCGAAATGAGGAAAATTTTGATTAGATGACAACCATTTGCTAGAATACTCTTTGAGTTCTTTCATAAAATCAGAAATTGCATAGGTGGGGTGTATGTCAACCAACAAATGAATGTGATTTTCCATACCACCAATACGATACAGTTTTGATTTTTTGTTGTTAATTATACCCATCATATATGCATATAATTCCTTCTCGTGTAGCTCAGGAATTGTATTTCTACCATACTTGGTTCGGAATACGATGTGGTATAATAATCTGGTGTAACTCATCTTTTACTGTTTGTCCTGCCTTACAGGCAGATGATTCTTTTTTATGTTTTACCGCAGGTCGTTGACTTACGGTTATGAAGATTTGACCTTTCAGGTCGGATGATTTTGTCTGTCCTGCCTTACAGGCAGATGATTCTTTTTCCTGACTTTGACAATGCGCCACCCTAAAAAGTTTTCCAGAAGTTTTCTTCAAATAATTTTCCAATAGCCTTATGTTTTGGAGTTAGGATCATTGTTTTTGTCAAGGTATTTCCACTAACAGGCATCCTGATTTTTAAAGTCGTTACAGTTTTTGCAATACTTAATACTTTATCGACGCTCATTTCAATATTAGAGAGTTTCAAGATTCTTTCGAGTTCTTTGTAAACTTTGTATGCCACAAAACATATACAAACGTGGGCTTCTATTCTTCTGGGGGTAAAGTGGAACATAGGCCTAATTTCAAGTGTCCCTTTAGTCACGCGATATGCTCGTTCAATGACCCACAAACCTCTGTATTGTTCGTAAACCTCTGCTGCTGGAAGTGTTGTATTGGTAATGTATCCTTTTAATCCATCCCATTTTTCGTCATCGTTTATCTTATCCTGATTTATTGATACTTTGACATTGTCAGATATTTCCAGAAATTTATTGTACCCCCGCTTGTTGATATTTTCCTTGTTGACACTTCCGTTTTTGTATGCTTTTTTCAAGCGTTCTACACCCTTTTCTCTGTTGTATCTGTCTTTCTTTGCTCTACTTTGGGAGTAGCTAACAATTAACCGGGCATCACCTTTGTGTTTTTCATTAAATTCGCCATCTCTCTTTTCTAATGACAATATCCATTGTTTTATATCCTCTTCCTCATTTTTTATCCTAGCCCCTATGATATATTTATGACCCCCTGATTCGAGCAGGGCAATGTTTTTTCGATTCATTAATCCGGAATCGGCTACAACTATAAAGTCGTCCAAAGCAAATCGTTGAACAAAATCCTCTACTATCGGGAGCATTGTCCTGCCTTCGTATTGTGAACCATTGAAAACTGAATACGAAAGTGGATATCCATCCTTGCTTACCAACAACCCCAAAATTACTTGTGGCTGGCTATGTTTACCATCTTTAGAAAACCCCGTTTCTCTTAACTCATCGCCAGTATCAGTTTCAAAATAAAGAGTAGTTACATCATAAAACATCAATCCGATTTTTCCACCTAAAATCTTTTTCGTGTGTTCAACACTTATTTTTTGTATCAGCTCCTGTTGGCTGTTATACAATTTATCCAGATAACGGTAAATCCTGTGTAATTGAATATCTTCATCAAAATGAGACTTCAGATAATCTACCGTTGCCAATTTGCTCATCGGCTGGCTTAAACGAGCGATAACCAATTGTTTTAATATCTCGTCTTGTAGCTGATCAAATCCCACAATTTTAAACACTTGATTCAGTATTAGCTGAGTGCCATTTATCAAAACGTTTTCAACGTTTGACAACAAGTATTCAATAATTTGTTTTTCTTCTAATGCTCTTTCGTGATGTTCAAAAATATCACGACTGCCACTAAAAGACTCAATCCAACGTAAACCCAATAGACACAAAGATTCAATCTCATTTTGGTCAGTACCAACACCAATAGTATGAATCTCACGATAAACACCCATGTGTTTATCAACTACCACTACGCTGGTTGTTCCGGAACGATTCTTCTTTTTGCGTATAAACATACGCAAATATACACCTTTTTGGGTTTGCGCCACCCAAACGGGTGGCGCAAAAATTGTATTCACCTAATAATCAAGGCTTTGAAAAACACATGATCAATGACTCTCAAAGTCAGGTGA
>CAIUKZ010000566.1 GCA_903899865.1 uncultured Bacteroidales bacterium
ATTTTCAATTTTGCTTCCTGTGTCTATGTAGTTTGGTATTTTATACAGTCAATTTGCCGAAAGGCAAACTATGTGCCCTTACTTTTTAAGGACTGAATTTCTTAACGTGTTCAATGTGTTAAGATTTTTATGTGACCTTTTGTGGTTATAATTTCATTCTTTGGTTTCACCCAACTAATTTTGTTATTGAACTTAATTTTGTTCCGGTTTCCCATCGAAAAATGGAACGTTATTTCTGCCACCATCAGCATTTTTTACCATAAAAACAATCACGTGCATATCAAGTCATTACAGAACCATTTTTCTTATATATATTTGTAACATCAATCCTTATTCCACATCCATGAAGGCACTAAGCACAAAAGAAAAATCAGTTCGCATCAACATTGATTCTCATTTTTATGGTACCATTGCCGAAATAGGTGGCGGACAAGAAACAGCACGCCACTTGTTTCAAGCTGGTGGTGCCTCCAACACTGTGGCCAAGTCTATTTCTGCATACGACAAGCTATTCAGTGATTACTTCTACAATCAGGGCGAACCATCACGCTATGTATCCGAAGACCGACTGCGAAAAATGGTTTGTTCGGAGTACGATGAATTAATTAAAATTTTAGACCACAAAAACCCAAGAAAATTTTTCGCTTTTGCCAACACAGTAGAAACCATCAATTACACTAAAACCAATCATGGCAAAGGATGGGTAGGAATAGCCATCGAAGGAACAGAGCGATACAAGCCAAACCTGATTTTCTTTCATGTCAAATTGCACGAAAAAGACACCTTGCTACAACAATATTCCTTAGGTGCTTTGGGCATCAACCTTATCTATGGTGGACTGTTTGAATGGAAAGACCCACGCAATATTTTACTCGGATTGCTAGACAACCTAGACACCAACCGTGTGGAAGTGGATTATGCTTACGTGGAAGGGCCTGACATGACTTGGGTGGACAACCGGCTACTTAATTTGATGTTGGTGAGCAATGGCATGACACCAGCCGTGATATTTGATCAACGTGGGCACATTCAGCATCCGGGCGATATGCTTTATAAAAAAAATGTGCTCTTGATGCGTGGATACTTCCGACCTATCAACAACTTAGGCATGGAATTTATTCATGACAGTCTTGAAATTTTCAAACGCGACGAAGCTTACACCCATGACAACACCATCGCTGTGTGTGAAATATCGCTCAGTTACCTCATTGAATGCGAGCAACTCAACGAGAAAGATTTCCTACACCGTGTTGACCTGCTCAATCTGATGGGACAAAGCGTGATGATATCAAACTACAAACGATATTTTGAACTAGCACAATACTTTACACAATACAAGCTCATCAAACTGAGAATAGTACTCGGACTACCCACCTTCGAAAAAATTCTGGACAGCTCCTACTACCCAGACCTCAAAGGTGGCATCCTCGAAGCATTGGGCGATCTGTTTCAAGACAATGTAAAAATATATCTCTACCCAACCATAAATGCCGCAACTGGTCAACTCACTTATCCCGACAACAATTACTTCAAAGGCAAAAAAAGTTTGCTGTGGCAATACTTAGTAGAATCACTACGAATAGTACAACTTAAAACACTTTCGTCCGACCATCTTTTTATCACGTCCGACAAAGTCAAATCCTTAATCGAAGCGGCTGATGATGCTCTTATTGACTTTGTACCTGAGAAAGTGTACAATCACATCAAAAGAAATAAGCTATTTGGATATGGAACCAAGAAAGTAGATGATCAGCAGGATTAAGCACTCTGAAAACACGAATAAACAGGTCGGATTAATTGTGTGATTTTTACAACATTAGCAAAAACAAAACAAACACGCCCAACATAGACAATGTCTTATTGGGCATGTTTGTAAAATATTATTCGGAAAAATAACCTGCTTAGACCTGTTTACTCGTCAACTTATCTACTCGTCAACTTATCTTTCTATTCTATGTGAATTAATTCTTGAGTTTGCATTGAATATCTGCACTACAATTGTCCTGCCTTTCAGGCAGAAATATTCTTGCTGTTGTTTGTCCGTAGATTGGAAATCTACGGTTATGAAGGTATAGCCTTGCAGGCTTTTCTCTAGTTAACTCGTCTACTTGTTTTCCTGTCTACTAATTTCTCTATCCGAGGTAAAATACCCGCACTACAATCGTCCTGCCTTTCAGGCAGAAATATTCTTGCTGTTGTTTGTCCGTAGATTGTCAATCTACTGTTATGAAGGTATAGCCTTTCAGGCTTTTCTCTAGTTAACATGTTTACTCGTTTACCCGTCAACTCGTCAACTCGTCAACTCGTCAACTTGTCAACTCACTCCCCTCAATACGCATGATGGTCGTTATTCACATCGTCCATATCGGTTTTTCCCTTTTCCATTGCTCTCCAGGCATAGATGATATAAGCCAAAACAAACGGAATTAAAATAGAAACAATAGACATGGCATTCAACGTAAATTCACTAGAGGAAGCATTGGCAATGGTCAGCGAACTTTGTAAATGAATAGACGGATAAAAAGAAGTATTGTTATATCCAGCAATGAGTAGCAGACAGCAAACTGTAATGACAGTACCAATTCCCGAAAACCAAATCCCCGACTTGAATGCAGGTGAAAGCAAACTCCTGATAACTCCATAAAGCACAGCCATTACTCCCACCAATAGCGCAACGAGAATGATAGGCATCTCAATCAGGTTAATAAAATATTTGAAAGGAACCATGGATACCTGTGCTGTAACAGGATCTACACCAAATCCCTCGCTTAGCAAGGTCCAAATAACGAAAATAAGGAAAAAAACCACAAAAGGCAGTGCATTGAACAACAAAGTCTTGCGCAATCTGCTTTCCAACACATCATGACTTAGTCTGTTGATAAAATAGAGAACAGCCTGAGTTCTAGCTAAAAATAGCACAGCCACACCCAATGATAAGTTTCTCAAACTAAACAAGGCTTCCAGTCCATGCAATGGATTTTGCCATTGACTGATGGTGGGTGCTAATTGCTCGGTTATACTGACTTTATTTACCACAAAATCAGAACCGGTGAAAAATGTAGCTATTGCAACACCTATCAGAAAAGGAGCTGCAAGACCATTAAAAACTAGAAACCCACGATAGGTGTTAGCTCCAAACACATTACCCGGTTTAGACTGAAATTCAAACGATACAGCTTGGAGTATAAATGAAAACAAAATTGCCATCCACACCCAATAGGCTCCCCCAAAACTGGTGGAGTAAAACAATGGAAATGACGCAAAAAATGCACCACCAAATGTCACCAAAGTAGTAAATGTAAATTCCCATTTGCGTCCTAAAACATTGACCAACAATCTCTTTTCATCATTTGTCTTGGACAGTGAAAACAGAAGTGACTGACCACCTTGCACAAACAACAAGAACGCTAAAATCCCCCCTAGGAGCGACACCACAAACCACCAGTAATGTTGTAAAAATGAATATGTTATCATAATGTAATGTTTTATATGTTTTCTATTATTTTAGTTAGATTGCTTAGTCTATTTCTGGTCCCTTTTTGATTTGTTGTAACATGATTCTCACCTCTGCCAATAGCAACACAGTGAATAAGGCAAGAAACAAGAAGAACGTAATCTGAACCGAACTAGAACTAATCCCAGAAACAGCTGCTTTGAGTGGCAACACATCCTGAATAGCCCACGGCTGACGACCCATTTCAGCAACTGTCCAACCCAATTGTCCGGCGACATATCCGAGAGGAATACTCCACAAACACACCCATTGTAACCATTTAGCATCCTCCATTTTATTCTTAGAACTCATATAAAAAACGGTTCCAAATAAAGCAATAAAAAACAAGCCTAACAGTACCATGAATCGAAATGAGTAAAATACAATTGGCACATTGGGGATTAGCTCCGAAGGATGTTCTAAATAACCATATCCAAATTCTGAGAAATTCTTCTTCAGCTTCGTCCGTTCAATCATGGCAGTTGCGTCATCATGCTTGTTGACCGCTTGCTGAAAAGCCTTCAAGGACTCAATTGCAGCTTTTCCCCGTTCGTGTTTTTCGGCAAATGACAATGCCACCCCACTTTGGGTTTCATAACCTCCGTCTATCACGTTGATAATACCTGGCACAAATGCTTGTTGATCTCTGTATCCCAAAATGGAAAGCATCTTTGGTATCTCAATTTTGAATAGATAAGGGTTAATGCTATCATTGTATTCCTTTTTTGCCGGATTCAACACACCTATTGCTATCAATCCTGCTTCACTCTTACCTTCATAAAGACCCTCCATTGCAGCCAGCTTCATGGGCTGAGCCTGTGCTACGTCATAAGCAGAGCTATCACCTGTAAAAGCAACTAATAATGAAGACACCAAGCCAAACAACGACCCCACAACAATGCTCTTCATTGCAAAGCTCACCTCTCTTTTCTTCAACAAATACCAAGCACTCACACCTACCACAAACAACGAACCCATTATCCAACCCGAAAACACGGTGTGAAAAAACTTATTGATTGCAAATGTTGATATCACCGCCCAAAAATCGACCATCTCATTGCGCACTGTGAGTGGATTGAACTCCATACCCACTGGGTGCTGCATCCACGCATTGGCCACTAGGATCCACAAGGCAGAAAGGGTAGCCCCTGCAATGGTTAACCAAGTGGATGCAAGGTGAAAATTCTTGCTAACTTTATCCCATCCAAAAAACATGATGGAAATAAAAGTTGCTTCCATAAAAAACGCCACTATCCCTTCTATGGCGAGCGGCGCACCAAAAATATCACCTACAAACCAACTATAATTGGACCAGTTGGTGCCAAACTCAAACTCCAGAATAATGCCTGTGGCTACGCCTATAGCAAAGTTGACTCCAAAAAGTGTCATCCAAAATTTTGCAATTTTCTTCCACTCTTCGTTTCCTGTTCTCACATAAAGTGTCTCCATAATAGCCATAATAACCCCCAATCCGAGTGTTAGGGGAACAAACAGCCAGTGATACATAGCTGTCATGGCAAACTGTGCCCTCGACCAATCTAAAAGTGACAAATCCAATAATTTCATAAGTAGATACATGTATTAGTTAGTAATCGATTATTTCATGCGGTGAATTAATTCCTGACGAACATGGTTAGACCTTGATGCTTCGTCCTTGAAATTAGTTTTTAAATAGTTGGGGAAGAAAAACACTTTTAGTACAGCAAACATGATAAAAAGTTTAATGAACACAATGAGCCAAAGTGTCTTCCCTACTTTCATATTGGAAAAACCTTCTTTGAAAAATAAAAATAGATTCGTTAACACTCTCATCATAAAAACATTATGCATAGATACTGCAGACATACACTATTCGTCAATTGGAAAACTTATTCACCTTATAGGAAACCTATTAGAGGCAAACTCCTAGACATTATTCATTTATAAAACTGCCTGCAGGCTGTTGAAAAATGGGTATCACTTGTTTCAACTTAAAATGAAAGAAGCACTAAACACAAATTTATTAAAACTTTTGATATGCCAACTAAACAATCACATGAAATAGTGAAATAAGTACAAAAAAAAACCGAAAGAGCAATTTCTTTCGGTTTTTCCATTTCATTAATTTCCTATTTCTGACAAAAACTTGATTCTAACTAGTCGAATCTCCGTTTCGTTATAGTCGTCTTCACCTAACTCTTCAAGTGCATCCTTTATCTTATCGGTCTCGGCACTATTAAAATAATCAAAAATATCTATGACATGGTCTTTATCCATTATCTCTTCAAGGAAGTAGTCAATATTGATTTTGGTGCCTGAATAGACAATGGCTTCAATTTCGTCGAGCAATTCACTAAAATCCAATCCTTTGGACAATGCCAAATCATCCAAAGCTATTTTTCTATCAATTGACTGAATAATAGACACTTTGAGTTTTGACTTATTGGGAACGGTTCTTACTCGTAAATCCTCGGGGCGAATGCTGTCATTCTCTTTGACATGCTCCTTTATTACTTTGAGGAATTCCTCACCGTATCGTTTTGCTTTTCCAGCACCAACACCAGGGATATTCTGCAATTCATCCATCGTGATGGGGTAGCAGGTGGCCATAGCCTCTAGCGATGGATCTTGAAAGATAACAAATGGGGGAACTTCCAACTTTTTGGACATTTTTTTTCTCAAATCTTTCAATATTGAGAAAAGCACATCATCAGCAGCACAGGTTCCTCCAGCACTTTTGACTACTACATCGTCTTCTTCCTCTTCGTATTCATTGTCCTTCACTATTGGAAATGAAACAGGAGTTTTCAGATAGGCTTTTCCACTAGCTGTGAGCTTGAGGAGTCCATAATTCTCAATATCTTTGGAGATATATCCTGCCAAAACTGCCTGTCGTATAACAGATTGTAGCAATCTGTCCGACTCATCAGAGGCCGACCCAAAACTTTCCAGATCATCATGCTGATAGGATTTCACGTCAGAGGTTTCATTACCTTTCAGAATGTCCACCACATGCTCTGCTTTAAATTTCTCACGAACCATCAAAATGGTCTCCAATACCAATGACAAGAGTTCTTGTCCTTCAACTTGCTTTTTCGGTTTCATACAATTATCACAACACCCGCAATTATCTTCCGAATAATCTTCTCCAAAATAATGCAACAGCATTTTTCTTCGACAGATAGAAGACTCTGCATAAGCTTGAGTTTCTAATAATAACTGATTGCCAATTTCCTGCTCAGCAACTGGTTTGCCTTGCATAAACTTTCGCAATTTATCTAAATCTTTATATGCATAAAAGGCTATACACTGTCCTTCTCCTCCATCACGACCGCCTCGCCCTGTTTCTTGATAATAACCTTCCAGACTTTTTGGCATGTCGTAGTGCAACACATATCTCACATCGGGTTTATCAATTCCCATGCCAAACGCAATGGTTGCAACTATTACATCTACCTTTTCCATCAGAAATCTATCCTGATTCTCACTCCTCTGAGCCGAATCCATACCTGCATGGTAGGGTAATGATGAGATGCCATTCATGGTGAGAGTCTGAGTCAACTCCTCTACTCTTTTTCTGCTCAGGCAGTATATAATTCCAGACTTACCAGCATTGGCCCTGATGTATTTGATGATATCTTTATCTACATCCTTCGATTTTGGCTTTACTTCGTAATATAAATTGCTTCGATTAAACGACGATTTATACACGGTGGCTGTCAACATGCCTAAATTTTTCTGAATGTCATGTTGAACTTTTGGAGTTGCTGTTGCTGTGAGTGCTATGAGAGGCGCATTACCTATTTCATTTATAATGGGTCGTATCCGTCTATATTCGGGTCTGAAATCATGTCCCCATTCCGATATACAATGCGCTTCATACACGGCATAAAATGAAATTTTGATCTGCTTCAAAAATTCAATATTATCTTCCTTGGTCAATGATTCTGGTGCAACGTACAATAGTTTGGTCTTACCTGAGAGTATGTCCGCTTTGACGTGATCTATGGCTACCTTATTCAACGAAGAATTCATAAAATGGGCTATCCCATCTTCTTCGCTAAAATTTCTCATCGCATCCACTTGATTTTTCATCAATGCTATGAGAGGTGAGATAACGATGGCGGTTCCTTCTAACAATAAGGACGGCAATTGATAGCACAAGGACTTGCCTCCACCTGTAGGCATTAACACAAAAGTGTCATTACCTTCAAGTACATTTCGAATGATAGCTTCTTGGTTACCTTTGAACTTATCAAAGCCAAAAAACTTCTTCAAATGTTTAGACAATACCTCAGATTTGTACATAGAACTACCGTTTGTGAAATTGACACGAAATTAGTATTTATAGTTGAGATTTTACAACTGAATTGGAATTAAATCCGACCAGTACACAAAATAAATCTGAATTCAATCAATCAAGTAACGCTCAATCGTATGACAAAATTATAAACAGAATTGAATAAAACAAGTTTTTAACAACAATATTTGAACGAATGTGACCGTTATCACATACGCTGACATCTGACATTGCGCTAATCTACTATAAACAAGCAAGATAGAAAAACTAGATTATGCAGTTTTTAATCGATAAATATTTGCCTTTTCTATCTTACTCTGCGCATAAGGAAGATTAATAGTCAGTGAACTTTCCTTTTTGGAGGGCATTTCGTACATTTCATCCATCATGATGGTCTCGGTGATTGACCGTAAACCTCTAGCTCCTAATTTAAATTCTAAAGCCTTATCTACAATATAGTCCAATACATTATCATCAAAAATCAAATCAATGTGATCCATTTTGAATAATTTGATGTATTGCTTGACTATCGAGTTTTTGGGCTCAGTAAGTATGCGTCTCAATGCCGTTCTATCCAAGGGCTCCAAATAGGTCAAGATGGGCAAACGTCCGATAATTTCGGGTATTAGTCCAAATGACTTCACATCCTGTGGGGCTATGTATTGAAGCATATTATGTTTGTCAATATGTTCGGTATCTTTGGCAGCTCCATATCCTACTACACGCGTATTCAGTCTGGCAGCAATTTTTTTCTCAATACCATCAAACGCCCCGCCACATACAAATAGGATATTTTGAGTGTTTACAGCTATCATCTTTTGATCGGGGTGTTTGCGTCCGCCTTGTGGTGGCACGTTAACAATAGAGCCTTCAAGCAATTTCAACAGCCCTTGTTGTACGCCTTCGCCACTCACATCGCGGGTGATGCTAGGGTTGTCGCCTTTTCGAGCTATTTTGTCTATTTCATCAATAAACACGATGCCTCTTTCGGCAGCAGTTACGTCATACTCGGCCACTTGCAACAAGCGAGTGAGAATGCTTTCGATATCTTCTCCCACGTATCCGGCTTCAGTAAGTACTGTAGCATCAACAATAGCAAAAGGGACTTGAAGTTTTTTTGCGATAGTCTTTGCCAGCAGGGTTTTACCAGTGCCAGTAGAACCTACCATGATGATGTTTGATTTCTCAATTTCCACATCATCGGTGGATTTGTCTTGCATCAAGCGTTTGTAGTGATTGTAAACTGCAACTGAAAGAAATTTTTTCGCCTCGTCCTGCCCTATCACATATTCATCAAGGTATTCTTTGATTTCGATGGGCTTGGGTAGTTGTTCTTTTTTGAGTTTGGGCAATTTTGACTGATTTGTGGAGTTTTCTTTCACAATATCAGCAGCTTGCATGGCACACTCATCGCAGATATGTGCTCCATCTTGCCCTACGATAAAGAATCCAACCTGCGATTCCAACCTGCCACAAAAACTACAATTTTTATTATTTTTAGCCATCTAAGGTGTTTTTATTTCATTTTTTCGTTGATAAGCACTTTGTCTATCATTCCATACTCCAAAGCCTCGGAGGCTATCATCCAATAATCTCGATCGGAGTCTTTTTCTATTCGTTCAAAATCATTTCCTGAATGATCTGCAATAATGTTGTAAAGTTCCTTTTTTAGCTTTTGTATCTCACGGGCTGTGATCTCGATATCTGACGCTTGACCCTGTGCGCCACCCATGGGTTGATGTATCATCACACGGGAGTGTCTCAATGCAGAGCGTTTTCCTTTGGCTCCAGCTACTAGTAGTACTGCCCCCATTGACGCTGCCATTCCAGTACAGATAGTAGCTACATCAGAACCAATATACTGCATGGTGTCATAGATACCTAGACCTGCATACACCGATCCACCTGGTGTGTTTAGATAGATGGAGATATCCTTTCCAGGGTCAGCAGAATCAAGATATAGTAATTGTGCCTGAATCACATTGGCCGTATAATCATCTACCTGTGTGCCAAGGAAAATAATACGATCCATCATCAATCTGGAGAACACATCCATTTGAGTCACATTCAATTGACGTTCTTCCAAAATAGATGGAGAGATATAGCTACTGGTAATGTCGGCATATTTATCCAATGCTAATCCATTCATCCTTAAATGCTTTGTAGCATAATCGCGAAATTCATTACTCTTGTTCATGGCCAATAAGTGTTTATTTGGTTAATACTATAGAAAAAGGCTTCGAACCTTATTAAAATTAAACAAAGATAAAAATATTTTGTTTGATTTTAGTGTGAGTTAAAAGCCTTTTCTACGAAATAGTTATGGGAAGAATTACTTTGCTTCAAACATTTTGTTGAATTCTTCTATCGAAACTTCTTTGACATCAAGCTTAATGGCATCTTTGACAAACTTGAAAATCTTTTCTTCTGCTACTTTGTCAACTATGTTCTTGAGCGTTTCTTCTTTTTTCAGGATGTCTTTAGCGTAGTTATTGATTATTTGCTCATCAATTCCTATCATGCCGTATTGAGCAAATTGAGCTTTGGCCATTTTGCGAGCATAGCTTTCTACGTCTTCTGCTTCGACTTTAATGTCAGCTTTTTTTGCCAATTTGTCTTTAATCAAATGCCATTTGAGGTCGTCTATCATTTTTGAATAATCTTGCTCTAGTGTTTCCTCTGTGAGGTTTTCATTGGAGGCAAGCACCCATCGTTTCAAGAATGCATCAGGGAAAACAAGGTCATTGAATTTTTCAATCAACATTTTTTGAGCATCGATACCAAATTTATAATCGATATCTGCCACTAAGTTTTCTTGAATATCTGCTTTAATTTTGGTGCGGAATTCTTCTTCGGAAGAAACAACACCCTCACCATAGACCTTGTCAAAAAGTTCTTGATCTAATGATGCTTCATGATAACGAGTAATACTATCAATAGAAAATTGGAAATCAGCAGTAATATCTTTTGCTTCATCTTTCGATATTTTAAGCAATGAACCTAGTTCCGAGTCATTTTCATAAGCCTTAGAAGGATTGAAAACGATTAAGTCGCCTTTTTTTCCACCTGCAAAAAGTGCCTTTTGTGATTCGGTCATGTAGGCAGTTGTCATTGTGGCATCTTGAACCTTTAGACCTTCCTCATTCACCTTGCCATTAGCCATCTCAAGCAATTCGCCCTTGAGCATGTCTTTCTCCTCTACCGCTTCCTCTTGGATGTATTTGCCATATCTTCCGGTGTATGATTTCACTTGATTATCAATCATTTCATCACTTACAGCGATGTCGTATAAATTGATTTTATCTTTCTTGGTAAGTTCGACTTCAAATTCGGGTGCAATACCTAAGTCAAACACAAACTCGAAATCTTCTTGAGTATCAAAATCGATGGCCTTTTGCTCAGTTTCATTAGGCATTGGCTCGCCAAGGATATTTATTTTATTATCAGTAATAAAGTTATACAATCCTTCAGAAACCATTTTGTTGATTTCTTCAGCCATAATTGCTTTTCCATACATTTTTTTCACCAACCCTACTGGCACCATGCCTGGACGAAAGCCAGGTATATTTGCCTTTTTGCGATATTCGCGCAGTGTTTTTTCTACTTTTTCAGCATAATCTGCTTTTTCAACTTGCAATGTTACAACTGCATTGTTTTGATCGATATCCCTTCTTACGATATTCATAATGTATTTAATAGAGTAATTTACTGATATTTATAATTCCCGTAACGGGGCGCAAAGGTACAAAAAATATAGATACAGACAATTATCTTTTTGAAAAAAATATCAGATATTTTTCGGCAAAAGTAAGAGATTGAGCTACAAACTGTGTATATTACTGATTTTTCGAACAGACTTAAGTAGCGATTCACAAAAAGGAAACATTTTTCAATATGATTTGGAATTATGTAATTGCTAACACAATTGAAATTCAAGAAAAAGACTAAAAAAAATGCCTAAAATTAAAAAAAATCTAAAATAATGAGTTAAGTTTGTAGAATTCACAGTTTTTGGATGTCATAACACAAGACCTTAGTTAGCATGAAAAACAACAACACTCAATTTCAGGGCATGATTTCTTACAATTCTTTGGCTAACCAATACATTTCTATTGATAAACACAATAGCACGATTATGAAACACAATAGACTTTCGATTTTATTACCTCTCGTCATTGTTTTTTTGACACTTGCAGTTAATATCCAGGCACAGACAGCCTCTTTCACAGCCAGTACTAATGCTTCTTGTTTACCTGCCACCATTACCTTTACTGACACATCGGTGGGTGCCACCACTTGGAACTGGTCGTTTGGAAATAATAATACGAGTACTGTCCAGAATCCATCGGTATCCTATGTTCTTCCTGGCGTTTACACGGTGACGCTCACCATCAACAAAGGGCTTCCCACGGAACGCATTAGCACAAAATCCATCACCATCAATCCCTCGCCGTTTGTTAACCCTGTACCCAATTCACAGCTGGGGTGCGAACCATTCACTGGAACCTATACTGCAGATGCTCGACCACAAATTATAGCTCCATTCTCAATTGGAACATCAAATGTGGGTGGCATCACTGGAGCGGCTATTACTAGTTACATGTGGGATTTTGCTGGTGCATTGCCCACAGTAACGCAAGCATCGCCAATACTCAACCTCAACAATGTTCCGGCTGGAAGCTATGACTTCCTACTCACTGCCACGGATGCAAATGGCTGTCACACCAACATGTTCTACTCGGCAGCCATCATAGTTACTGCTAAGC
>CAIUKZ010000567.1 GCA_903899865.1 uncultured Bacteroidales bacterium
GCTGGTGGCTGGTGTGTCATCATGCGTAGAAAAGATTATTCCAAGATACGATTACGGTTCAATCTAGGTTATAAATTGAATATGCGTAATGGTGAAGATGGGAAGCTGGCATATTTAATGCATTCAAAATTGAGGTTAAAGTCAGGTATAATGAAGGGTATTAAGTGTTTTCATGCCTGTGGCCCCTATTACTCTAAAATGTATGGATATTTGGACAGAGATCTAATTAAGTTTAAAGAAGCGAAGTTGGATCAATTTGTGGATTTGTATAAAGATTTTGAAATTGGGGCAAATCAGAATTAGTCTTTCACATAGTGAAGTTGGACAAGACCTTTCTCAAAAGACCTTGAACTTATTAATCGGAGTTTGGTTTCTCTCTCGATGGGTCGAAATAATTTTATCCCATTACCCAATAATACAGGGATGATGGAGATATAAAACTCATCAATTAAATCATCTTTCAATAATTCCTCTACCAGCTTTGCCCCACCATCACAATAGATGTTTTTTCCTTTCTCAGACTTTAGAGCGTTCACCAAAGATTGCAAATCCCCATTATAAAAAATGGCATGGCTATTGTGCAAATTTTTCTGGTGTGTGACAACATAGGTTGTCTTATCACTATGGGGATACGGCACTCCCAACGACACAATTTTATCATAGGTTCGTCGCCCGATTATTACAGTATCAATCGAATTCACAAAATCAGTATATCCATAATCTTCACCCTCCTGTTGAACCAAATTAAGGAATTCTAGACCATCATCAGAAGTTGCAATGTATCCGTCCAAACTCATTGCAATATATAGTATCAGTTTTCTAGGGTGTTCCATACATTTGAAAAAAAAAATTAATACACTATCAATCCAATAATCCCAGCCGCAATAATCACAAATATTGGGTGGACTTTATATTTAAAAGAAGCTATAAAAGCTAGAATGCAAAGGATAACACTTATGTAATCGACAAAGGTCTCACTGTTTATTAAAAACAGTATTGCAGCTGCCAATAGTCCAATTACCGTTGGCCTGAGACCAGTAAGAATTCCCTCTAGAAATCTGTTGCCTTTGAGTACAAGTATAAATCTGCAAATCAAAGTCATAATGATAAAAGAGGGCAAAATCACTGCTATCAGAGCTATAGCAGCGCCGGCAACATTACCTCCCGAAGCGGTATAACCAACATAAGTGGCTGCACATGTACCAATAGGGCTTGGTGTCATTTGCGAAATGGCTACAATATCTGTAAATTCACTCTGTGTCATCCAGTGATGCACCATCACTTCTTTATGAATCAGTGAAAGTATGGTATAACCACCTCCGAAACCAAACAAACCAATTTTAAAAAATGACACAAACAGTTGTAGGTAAATATGCATAAGGGTAGAATATGATATGTGAAATGTATTATGACTCCGTTAAAAATTTACCTGCTAGTTAGGAGTGGGGGTAATGATCCACAACAAACCTCCTACTATGCCAACACCAATCACGATCATGGGTGATACACCCAAACCAAAAATTGCGAGTGTAGCAATGATAGGAATAATGATGGTCTTCCTTGTCAACTTTGCATTCAGCGCTATTCGCAACATCGGAGCCGCAATCAAAGCAACTACAACAGGTCTTACACCTTTTAAAGAACGCTCCACAGCAGGATAGTTCTTGTAGTCTGAAAAAAAAATGGCTATTGCCAATATGATAAAAAAAGACGGAAGTGCACACCCCAACATTGCGAACAAACTACCAATAGTGCCTCTAACCCTGCTACCGATAAAAATGGAAACATTGATGGCAAAAACGCCTGGCACTGCTTGGGTAATGGCAATCATATCTAAAAATTCGTCTCGAGAAATCCATTTATGTCTCTCCACCACTTCGAGTTCAATAAGTGGTATCATGGCATAACCACCACCTATGGTAAACATCCCAATTTTTACAAAGGTGATGAAAAGCTGAAAGTACAATTTCATAGGCGCCATTTATACAAAAAACCTAAAAATGTGATAACACTCTCCAAGTGATTAAAGCCAATCGCTGATGGATATAGAACAAAAATGCTAATAACAGAGTATCTACAATTAAGAAATAAAAATCAGAATAAAAACACAACATAGGGAAACTGTTCCTTTTCCCAGAAAAAATCACATGGGGTTTTAGTTCGGTGAAAACCCGACAATCGCTAGAGTGAACAGCAACTGATTAGTTAAGAATTCAAACTAAAAAACACGAACTAGAAGTGTCCGTACAAAGATAATCATTTCAGATAATTCATCATCTTAAAAGGTATAGATAAGAGAGTCAAAGAAAGACATCATTTAGACGCTATAAGAAAGATAATCAGACATTTCACACTAAAATAAAAATATTTACACAAAGTATGTTGTTGGATAAAAAATAATATCTATCTTTGCAACCCGTTTTGGATAATCCCGAGATGATATAAAATCAATTATTTAAGTTATAAAAACAAAGTAAAATGCCTACAATTCAGCAATTAGTTAGAAAAGGAAGAGCAGAACTTATCGACAAGAGCAAATCGCCTGCATTGGATTCATGTCCACAGCGTCGTGGTGTTTGCGTTCGTGTGTACACTACTACTCCAAAAAAACCGAACTCGGCTATGCGTAAAGTAGCTCGTGTACGTTTGACTAACCAAAAAGAAGTGAATGCTTACATTCCAGGCGAAGGACACAACTTACAAGAGCACTCTATCGTAATGGTACGTGGTGGTCGTGTAAAAGACCTTCCAGGTGTACGCTATCACGTAGTACGTGGAACACTTGATACCGCAGGGGTAAATGGTCGCACACAACGTCGTTCTAAATATGGAGCAAAACGCCCAAAACCAGGACAAGCAGCTGCAGCTACTAAAGGTGCACCAGCTAAAGGTAAAAAGAAATAAATAGACCACTGACATCTTGACTGACTTTCAGTCACTAAAAGATTCATGTCCTTTCAACAAACTAACAAACATCAAGTTTAAACACTTGTTTGAGTTTTGAAGGTAGCGGATGAAAGGTTGAGTAAATGACTCAGAGGAGTTGTTGAAGCAAGACTAAATAAAAAAGCAACCAAAAAACAAAAACGGAAATTCTTAAAAAAAATGAGAAAATCGAAACCAAAAAAAAGGGTCGTATTACCTGATCCGGTTTTCAATGAATCAATGGTTACAAAATTTGTAAACCATTTGATGTACGATGGCAAGAAATCTACTGCCTTCGACATTTTCTATTCATCTCTCGAAACAGTAAAAGCTAAACTTCCTAACGAAGACAAAGCTCCTATCGAAATTTGGAAAAAAGCCCTCGAAAACATTACTCCTCTTGTAGAAGTTAAATCTCGTCGTGTGGGTGGTGCTACATTCCAAGTCCCTACAGAAATCCGTGCAGATCGCAAGGAATCCATTTCAATGAAAAATCTTATTCTTTACTCTCGCAAACGCGGAGGTCGTTCGATGGCTGATAAATTGGCTGCCGAAATCGTTGATGCATTCAACAACCAAGGTGGAGCGTTCAAACGTAAAGAAGACATGCACCGCATGGCTGAGGCTAACCGCGCATTTGCACATTTTAGATTTTAATTAATTAAAACCAAAAACAAAGAAAATTATCCCCATGGCTAAAGGTGATTTGAGTTACAATAGAAATATCGGTATCATGGCGCATATCGACGCTGGGAAGACTACAACTTCTGAGCGCATTCTGTTTTACACTGGTTTGACTCACAAGATTGGTGAAGTACATGATGGTGCTGCTACAATGGACTGGATGGAACAAGAGCAAGAACGTGGTATTACCATTACTTCTGCTGCCACTACCACTTCTTGGAATTATTTGGATGACAAATATAAAATCAATTTGATTGACACCCCAGGACACGTTGACTTTACTGTAGAGGTAGAGCGCTCATTGCGTATTTTGGATGGTGCTGTAGCTACATTTTGTGCAGTAGGTGGCGTAGAGCCACAGTCTGAAACAGTATGGCGTCAAGCAGACAAATACAACGTACCTCGTATCTGTTTCGTAAACAAAATGGACCGTTCGGGAGCCGACTTCTATGAGGTGGTTCGCCAAGTAAAAGATGTATTGGGTGCAAGACCATGTCCTATCCAAATTCCAATCGGAGCTGAAGAAAAATTCAAAGGTGTTGTTGACTTAGTTAAGATGAAAGCCATTGTTTGGCATGACGAAACAATGGGTGCTGAATATTCAATTGAAGCTATCCCAGCTGACTTATTGGACGAAGCACAAGAGTGGAGAGACAAAATGCTTGAAGTAATAGCTGAATATGATGATGTATTGATGGAAAAATTCTTTGATGATCCTTCAACCATCACCGAAGATGAAATTCAAGTAGCTATCCGCAAAGCAACACTAACCATGGAAATCAATCCTATGATTTGTGGTTCTGCTTTCAAAAACAAAGGTGTTCAAACCATGCTTGATGCTGTTTGTGCATACCTTCCAAGCCCTCTTGATACTCCAGAAACTATCGGACATGACCCACGTAATCCTGAGAAGGAAGTGATTCGTCACCCAGATGCAAAAGAACCATTGTGTGCGTTGGCATTCAAAATTGCCACTGACCCTTATGTAGGTCGTCTTTGTTTCTTCAGAGTTTACTCTGGACAACTTCCTGCTGGTTCGTATGTTTACAACACACGCTCTGAGAAAAAAGAACGTATCTCTCGTATTTTCCAAATGCACTCTAACAAACAAAATCCAGTAGAATTGATTTCTGCAGGTGATATTGGTGCTGGAGTAGGTTTTAAAGATATTCGTACTGGAGACACATTGTGTGACGAAGCTCATCCAATTACTTTGGAATCTATGGATTTCCCAGAACCAGTAATCGGAATTTCTATTGAGCCTAAAACTCAAAAAGATTTAGATAAATTGGGAATGGGATTGGCTAAATTGGCTGAAGAAGATCCAACATTTACAGTTCATACGCAAGAACAATCTGGTCAAACCATCATCAGTGGTATGGGTGAGCTTCACCTTGAAATTATCATTGACCGTTTGAAACGTGAGTTCAAAGTGGAATGTAACCAAGGACGTCCTCAAGTATCTTACAAAGAAGCTATTACTCAAGAAGTTCAACTTCGAGAAACATACAAGAAACAATCGGGTGGACGTGGTAAGTTTGCTGATATGATTGTGAAAGTAGGTCCAGCTGACTCAGACTTCGATGGCACTCTTCAATTTGTTGACGTAGTAAAAGGTGGTAATATCCCTAAAGAATTTATCCCTTCTATTCAAAAAGGTTTCCAATTGGCCATGAAAAATGGTGTGTTGGCAGGTTTCCCACTTGACAAATTGAAAGTAACAGTAGTGGATGGTTCATATCACGCGGTTGACTCGGATCAATTATCATTTGAAATTTGTGCTCAGTTGGCCTATAAATCAGCATGTGCAAAAGCAAAACCAGTTCTTTTGGAGCCTATCATGAAAATGGAAGTGGTTACACCAGAAGAAAACATGGGTGATGTGATTGGTGACTTGAACAAACGTCGTGGTCAAGTAGAAGGAATGGAATCAAGTCGCTCTGGAGCTAGAATTGTAAAAGCTAAAGTTCCTTTGGCAGAAACATTCGGATATGTGACAGCATTGCGTACTATTTCATCTGGACGTGCTACATCTACAATGGAATTTTCTCACTACGCTGAAGTATCTACTGCTATTGCTAAAGAAGTAGTTGCTGAGGCAAAAGGTAAAGTTGAATTATTATAAGAAGCCCCCTAAAATCTCCGCTAGTTGGCGGAGATTTTTAAGAGCTTTGAAAAAATAGTTCCGATTAGCGAATGACTCTTAATCGGGAAAAAGAAATAAAATATATAGATAAACATTTAAAAAAATGCTTACTGATAGTATCCGCCAACTGGCGGTGATTTAGGGAGCTAAAAAACGTATGAGTCAAAAAATCAGAATCAAATTAAAATCTTACGATCACAACCTGGTTGATAAATCAGCTGAGAAAATCGTAAAAACAGTAAAAGCTACTGGAGCTGTAGTTAGTGGTCCTATTCCATTACCAACTCACAAACGTATTTTTACTGTGAACAGTGCAACATTCGTAAACAAAAAATCTCGTGAGCAATTTGAGCTTTGTTCTTATAAACGTCTAATCGACATTTATAGCTCAACTAGCAAAACCGTAGATGCATTGATGAAACTTGAATTGCCAAGCGGCGTAGAAGTAGAAATCAAAGTATAATGCCCCCTAGCCCCCGAAGGGGGTTTTGGGATAAGTATAAAATATCATTTATTAAACGGGCCGGTCCCCCTTTAGGGGTTAGGGGTCTTAAAAACAACAATTGAAATGCCAGGATTATTAGGAAAAAAAATCGGAATGACATCCGTTTTCAGTGCCGATGGTAAAAATGTACCATGCACTGTTATTGAAGCAGGTCCTTGTGTTGTTACTCAAATCAAAACTGTAGATACTGACGGTTACGAAGCGGTGCAAGTAGGTTTTCAAACAAAAACTGAAAAACACACCAACAAAGCTGAAGCAGGTATCTTCAAAGCAGCTGGAGTAGCACCTCAAAGACACTTGGTTGAGTTCAAAGGATTCGAAACAGAATTCAAATTGGGTGATGCCATCACCGTTGACATGTTTGAAGCTAATACGTTTGTTGACGTAGTAGGAACTTCAAAAGGTAAAGGATTCCAAGGTGTTGTGAAACGTCATGGTTTTGGTGGGGTAGGTCAAGCTACACACGGACAGCACAACCGTCTTCGTGCACCAGGTTCATTGGGAGCATCATCTTATCCATCACGCGTATTCAAAGGCATGCGCATGGGTGGCCGCACAGGTGGTGACAAAGTTACAATGCAAAACCTACAAATATTAAAAGTCATTCCTGAACACAACTTGATTTTGATCAAGGGTTCTGTACCAGGAGCGAAAGGTTCAATCGTAATCATCAATAAATAACATGGAACTAAGTATATTAGATATCAAAGGAAAAGACACAGGAAGAAAAGTATCGCTTAACGATGCCATCTTCGGTATTGAGCCAAATGACCATGCTATTTATTTAGATGTGAAACAATATTTGGCTAACCAACGTCAAGGAACTCACAAAGCTAAAGGCAGAAGTGAATTGGCAGGTAGTACTCGCAAATTAGGAAAGCAAAAAGGAGGCGGTGGCGCTCGTCCAGGTGACATCAAATCTGGTATTCGTGTCGGTGGAGGTCGTATGTTCGGTCCAGTTCCACGCGATTACAGCTTCAAACTGAACAAGAAGGTAAAACAACTAGCACGTAAATCAGCCCTATCATACAAAGCCATAAACAACCTAATCACAGTGGTTGATAAATTGGAATTCGAAACTCCAAAAACAAAGGATTTTGTATCAATGGCAAAAAGTTTACAGATAGCCGAGAAAAAACCGTTAATTATTTTAGCATCTGCAAATAAAAACGTATATTTGTCGGCTCGTAATTTACCATCTGCAAATGTTGTAACAGTTTCTGAACTAAGCACTTATGCGATTTTGAATGCAAAATCTTTGGTGATGACAGAAGAAGCAATAGGTGCAGTAGAACAAATATTTAAAGCATAGGAGGTATAAAAATGGGAATTATCATTAAACCAATCGTAACTGAGAAAATGACTCAGCAAGGCGAAAAGCTTAACCGCTATGGCTTTA
>CAIUKZ010000568.1 GCA_903899865.1 uncultured Bacteroidales bacterium
AGATATAACATCAGTGAAAATGATAATCTTGGATATCCTGATGCTGATTATAATAGAAAAACTTTTGCGGGAATTACAATTTCTCCAGAATCATGTACGGGGACAAAAGTGTATAATAATACTGTTATATCAAGAAATGGTCCATGTTTGAGATTGAAGGGCTCAAGTGTAGCTACTGATAGCTTGAATCGTATTTATAACAATATTTTCTATTCTACAGCTACTCCTTATTCAGGGGTAATTCTTAATTTGATTGAGGCTACAGGCTCTCGTAATGTGTTCTTAAATAATCTGTATTATAATTCTCAAGGTAATGTTAGTATTCTTTCTGCTGGTAGTACTTATACGAATTCAAACATTACGTCATTTGATTCAAAATCAGTGATAGGTAATCCTTTACTTAAGAATCCAATTGTCAATGTGACCTTTAATGACTTTACAGCAAATACCAATCTCACTAACTATCAACTCCAAGTAGGCTCTCCTGCAAAGGATAAAGGCTTAGATCTTACTGCGAGTCCATATAAGTGGAATGTGGGTAAAATTGACTATAATTGTTTATCCAATCCTGCTGGAACTGGATATGATATTGGTGCATGTGAAGCAAGGTAATCATTAGATTTTAAGGTTACATGCTTGGGCTCAAATTACAACAAAAACAAAAGAACAAAGTGTGATTTATAACTATCCAATCCATTTAATTCTTTTGTTTTTGTTATATAAGTATCTACAAAAAAATGAGGATATGTTATTCTTATTACAACAGTGATTATGAAAAAAAAATATAATTTGCTTCTTGTGCTTCTTGTGTTCGCAATCGCTTTTAATGCAAAAAACTATTATATTAGTAGTAGCACAGGTAATGATGTTACAGGAGATGGTTCGAAATCAAAACCTTACAAGAGCTTTACGAAGTTTGATACTTCAAATACAATTGGGCTTGTAGGTGGTGATAGTGTCTTGCTTAAAGGAGGTGACACGTTTACTTCTACTTTGATGATTTATAATGCCAGTGGTAATGCTAATGCAGATATTGTAGTGTCAAGCTATGACAATGTGGTTGGTGCTGAAACTAATAATGCTGTCATTAAGATTACTAGTTTGTCAGGTTATGGAATAGCTACCTATAGCTCGTTTTTAACCATAAGGGATTTAATTATTTCAGGGCCATGGGATCAATATAACACTAGTGGTTCTAGTGGAGCTGGAATAGTTCTAGGCCCAATTTCGAAAAATTTAGGTTCAGTTGCAGTGATTGGTTGTGATATATCAGGTTTTAAAATAGGCATCTATGCTTATTATAATAATGTATTTACAAAAAATGTATTTACCACAGTCAATCTAATGTATAATTATGTGCATGAATGTGGTAAAGCAGGTATTGATATCTCAGCAGTAGTTCCCAATTCTGACAACCATATCTATGCTTATGGTAATTTGATCTGTTATAAAAACTATATTTATAATAATCTTGCAGGGGAATGTTCTAATGCGTCTACATGTGGACATAATGGGGATGGAGCAGTATTTGGTAGTTTTGCAAAAGGCTGTATGAGTCATAATGTAGTGTTTCACAATGGTTGGTTAAATAAAAGTCTTCCTGCTGGACCTGCTGGTTTATGGGTCTGGGACTCAGATAGTATAATGATTGAATATAATGAGGCTTATGATTGTGGTACAATGCCAGGTGCTGGTGATGGTGATGGGTTTGACTTGGATGGAGGAGTTTCAAATAGTACTATGCAATATAATTACAGCCATGATAATTGGGCTGCAGGTTATCTGCTATGGAATCTTGGGGGGATGAGGACAAATACACGCAATAATACGATAAGATACAACATCAGCGAGAATGATAATATTGGTTATCCTTTGAAACAATGGAATAAAGATCACTTTGGAGGTATAACTATCGCGAGTGGTTGTACAGATTCTAAAATTTACAATAATACGATCTCTTCTAAGTTTGGGCCATGTATCAAAACAGAGGTGGGAGGTTCAAGCCCAGGATTTGAGATTTACAATAATATTTTATATTCGCAAGCTCCTGCTAATCAATTGTTGATAGATGTTCAATCTACAGGTTGTTTGTTTCTGAATAATTGCTATTATAGTGTGAATGGATTTTTAGCAAAGATTGGTTCAACCACATATTCTACATTTGGAGATGGAACAGCTAATGATTTCAAAAACTCAGGAAATGAAACAAGTGGTAATGGTATGTTGGCTGATCCGAAGCTAAAAATGCCCCTCTCTGAGGTTAATGTCGGAGATTTTAGTTTAACTAACTTTACTAACTACCAACTCCAAGCAGGTTCTCCCGCTAAGGATAAGGGATTGGATCTGACTGCGAGTCCATATAAGTGGAATATTGGTAAAAATGATTACAACGGATTGTCTATACCGGCTGGCAGTGGACATGATATTGGAGCTTGTGAAGCAAGATAATCATCAGATTTAAAAATTAAAAAAGCTATTCGAAAATATCCGGGTAGCTTTTTTATTGTTTTTGACTTAATTTTAAGCAGAATCAATCTGAATTTCATTTTTTTAGGTTTATTCATCTTATATCTTGTATATTTTTTTTACATTTGTATGTTTTCAATTGAGAATTTATTCAGGATTTAGATTATCCACTCAATACATGTTCTAAGTGTTTATGTTATTACCAAAATTAAGTCACTAAGTTTTAAAACATTAAATTGTAATCGTATGAAAATAAATCATTTCGTTCTTAGTTTAACACTAGTTGTGATTTCAATCCATAGTGCATTGAGTCAATCTAACTTGGGTTTTGAAACGGGACTTCAAAATTGGAAAACTACTGGAAATGTAGGAATTGATAATGCAAATGCCAAAGAAGGTAAAAGTTGTCTGAAATTAGGTCATGGGTTTGGGGCTGTGAGTCAGAGGGTAGATGTTGGTCAGTTTGATTTAGTAAAGTTAGTAGCCTATGTGAAAGTATCAGACTCCACCAACTATGCCAATCTTTTCATGAAGTTTTTTGACAAAGACTCTGTGTTGTTGCTCAATGCAAAATCAAAGAGCATAGCCAAAACTGATTTTAAGAAGCAATCTGAGCTTTTTTTTGAGGCTCCTGCTAAGGCTAAGTATGTAGAGTTCGGTATAGAAAGTGAACCTAAAAATGCAGGTTTTGTTTTTGCCGATTCGGTAGCACCTTTGTCTGTTACTAAGGATCCTGTAAACAAACCAATTTGCAATGTAGGTCAATACATGCGTCCATTTTGGAGTTGTGATACCATCTATAGTGAAACTGTGTTGATGTATCAACCCACTGGTGCGTCTGCGCCCACAGGACGGTTGTTTTATCCATCTA
>CAIUKZ010000569.1 GCA_903899865.1 uncultured Bacteroidales bacterium
GAATGCCACTGCCAATCAATGAAGAAGCATTCGACAGATAGAATTTGTTTCGCGTCAAAAAATTAAGACCTTCACCTTTAAAGAAAAAATTACCACCACTGCCAGCAGTATCTGCATTCTTCAACAGTTGCAAATGATTCTTTAAAAAAAAACCTCCTGTTGACCCGACACTCACAATTGCGTTACGCCCTAATGAAATCCATAATCCAGAATTTACATTTCCTTCGCAATCAACAATACTCTGTGAAATAGTTCTAGAATTAATTACCCTGTTTAGTTTAATAATATTATTATTGACTTTAAAAATTCCTTTTGCACCATTTCTGCTATATATTAATCTTTCTGACGAATCGATATAATTGTTGCATATGTAACTAGTATCGTACAGAGATGAGGTCCTTATTCCAATTAAATAACCGCTACCAACGCTATTATTCAATAAATAATTACCATTAAAATAAAAAACACCTGAACCTTCAATATCTAGAAAATCATTAAAATCATTATCGAAAAAAAGACTATTTTCTATCCGTGTTTCGAATCCAGCAGACGGCATGATTTTAAATAATCTTTGGCCGACATAATTATTTTGAAATGTGCAATTCACTAAAGAACATGAATCCCACAAATCAATCACATCCACACCGTTAACTGCGTTATTGTTTTTTATTTGACAATTGACCATTTTTGAATTCCGCAAACCAACCCAGTTATAGTGTGAAATTTTTGAGATAATCAAATTATCTAGAATAACCTTTGATACATTCCAAATTGCTGGAGAATAAGAAGAATCTATTGTAAACCCGATTAGGTAACGATTGATAGTCGAATTAGAGTTTGTCTCGTAAATCAGTGCGTCTGAAGTAAAATTACCACCTAATTTGGTATTAGAAATATATGCGACATCTTTGGTTAAAATAAATTTAGACCCAATTGTCACAGATTTGCCCGTTAAATTAATCCTATTTCTGTGACGCCCAGAAAGTAAAATTATTGTATCATTTTGACTACAAACCGAGAGCGCAAAATTGGGTGTCGCAAATGGTTGAAATTCGCCACCTCGTTTGGTTTTGATATCCAAACCCGTCGGTGAAACATAATATACTCGATTAGGAACCCCTGATTTTATTGAACTGTAGGCACTAGGAACACCCACCGAATCAATAGCACGAATAGCATAATAATAGGTTTTCCATGCTGTTAACCCTGTATCCAAGAAATTTAACTTTGATGTAGTATCTCTAATTACTTTGAGACTTGACTTTGTTAATCCACGATATACGCAATACTTAACGGGCGAGGACTTACTCGCTGCCCATGTAATATAGTTTGATCGAGGACCGTTGTACAATAACACAGAATCCACCGCAGAGGGAGGCGTATTCGGCCTAACAGATATTTCATTACTAAATCCACTTTCAACACCCGATGAATTTACACTCTTGATACGATAGTAATACCTCGTCAGATTTGTTAATCCACTATCTTTATAAGACAGAGTTTTTACACTTAATGTATCAGTAATAATTCC
>CAIUKZ010000570.1 GCA_903899865.1 uncultured Bacteroidales bacterium
GTTTTCAATGAATACCAACCCAAAATATTATAAAAGGAGGAGTGAAATATCACTCCTCCTTTTTCGTTAGTCTATTGTTCTATTTGGCGTCACTACTTTGTTCATTTTTGCATCAGAAGTCATGACCGGAATTTCGTTGACCAACTGGAAGTCATAGCCCACTCCAATTTTTGGAATGTGGTGCTTGTGAAAATACTTATCATAAAATCCCTTGCCTCTACCCAGTCGGTTCAACTGGTTGTCAAATGCCACCGCAGGTACAATCACCAAATCAATATCGTCTTCATGCACATCGTCCGTATCTGGCTCCATAATGCCTAGCTGACCCTCCTTCATGTTGTGAGCGGACACATAAGGCTTAATTTTCAAATGCGATCCATCCACAGAGGGCAAGAGTATTCTTTTGGTTTTACTCCAATCGCGTACCACGTTATGGGTTGGCACTTCATTTTTAGTAGACCAATAAATTAGAATGGTATGAGCATTGATAAACTCACTCATGGATTCTATTTTAAAAAAAATGGCGTCGGCTGCGGCTTGCTTTTGTTCCAACGACAAAGTGCCTCTCAGTTCACGCATCTCATGACGGATGCGCTTTTTTTGTTTGTCTATCTTAGCACCATAAAATGGCAGGTACTCCAAGAATTTTACATATAAATCACTCATGATACGAAAGTATTAGAAAAAAGGTGTTAGTATTGTGTGTTGGTTATAATTTACCTGCCTCAACCAGTATTATAATTCGCTCTAGTGTCTTGTCAGCTCCTTGTGGGTCGTATTCTGACTTGAGTGTAGAGCCAAAAAGTTTTGCCATGCCTTGCCAAAAAAATGCGGAAAAAGTACCTCTATAGATTTTTACCAATTCATAAGAAGTTTGCTCGCACTCTCTATCAATCAACTTTAGCAATATGCGTCCTTGACTAATTGTCAGTTTTTTCAAATTGGCCTCATACTTTTTAAACACCTCTTTCTCATACTGATCCAAGAACTTCTTCCTTTGTTTATCATCTTTCATCTCATACAATTTCTTGTTAGTGAGCTTCATCTCGGCTGAAATAATTTTTGCATAAGGCAGCGCTGCTTTTACATCACGCACCATCTTGGCAAAAAACTTTTCTTGTTCTTTATCTTTAAATGGTTTATGATAGAGCACATCCACATCATCTAAAGCGAATTCATACACCGTGTCACCCTCTTCAAAACGGACCTCTGCAGGTATGTCCATACCTGGAACATAGTCATACGCCTTTTGTGCAAAACCACCTTGGTAAGTAGCTGATAAAAAGACGAATAATACGATTAATAATCTTGTTTCCATAGCCTAACAAATATAATCATTTAATACAAAATTAATGACATTGAAATGTATAATAAATTTTCCACCTAATAATCCTGAAAAACATCTACTAAAGAAGAAATTTATTAACTTTACGGCTTAAAATTTAACGTTAGATATAGTTGAAATAGAATCAATTTTAAATAAAATGACAAATTTAAAACTAAATTTTCGTATTATTTTCTTTTTGGTTTTGTTGTTTTTTAATAGTAGGCTGTTTGGGCAATATTTCAATATTGTTCCAGCGCCTACTTCCATTGCTTCCACTGCTACTGCTCACAGCCAGCAATGGACTTCATTTAACACACCAGCTACATTAGCCTACATGGAGCGTGTGCAAATCGGAGTGCAGTATGATAACCGATTCGGGTTATCACAGCTTGCCACAAAGTCCGCCCAATTAACCATGCCTA
>CAIUKZ010000571.1 GCA_903899865.1 uncultured Bacteroidales bacterium
ATTGTCACCAAATTCAAAAGACTTAACACTTGATGTGATATTTTCAGAATCACCAAATTCATTTGTTACATGTGAACCACTTGAGTCCGCTTTTAATTTTGAAAAAATTTCTGCTATTGCTGTCATACCAATTTTTCGGATGGAATCAGGGGAAAGGGATATATCACCATCTTCCTTTTGTATAATTTTTCCATTCTGTTCTAAGATTTTCTTTAAATCTTCAAAGATTTTATCCCTTCTCTCAATAAATTCTTGGTAACTTTCAGCTCCAAGAAATTTAGCTAAATTAGCCAGATCTAAGTTATATAAATCTCCTTTTTCTAAAGCTTCTTTGAGTGCATTTTGGAGTTCTGTGAGTTGCTCGAGTGTATCTAAAATTTTTAAGGATTCTTTTTTTGAAGGGATGTTTTCACCAGTGAAGTAGAACTTCTTATCTCCTGAGTCTAATCTGTCCAAATCAATGTTTGCATTGATTAAAAAATCAATCTCTTTCTGGACATCTTTGGGAAGATTTGATTCCCATTTCAATCTCCGAAGAGCATCTTGGTTTTTTTCATCTAGACTTTTGTTTAGTTTTTTTAGCAATCCAGGATCAATTTTTTTATCATTTAACTCTTTTTTTTTCGAAGAAATTTCATTTTCTAGATTTTGTATGTTGGGTGAGATCTTATTTTCTGTGAGGATTTTATTGATTAATTCCTTAATTTGTTCAAGATACTTTTCTACCAAATCATTCATTCCCGCTTCTTTCAAAAATAGATTTGCCGGTATCCCTTTTTCGATCAATAGTTTCAGAGCTTCTTCTAGTGAGATGTCATACTTCATAATCATTTCAGAGAGAATAGACATGAGTCTATCTATGCTAAATTGGTTATCATCTTCGGGTGAGTATTCAGAGTAACTGTATGTAATCATTGGATACTTTCTTTTTTGGAAATTTTCCCAGGATAGCAAATTCCTTTTTGTATGTCACAATAATAAACTTTAGAGTCAATCTGTAACGTACCCGAACCCTTCATTTGGACATCAAATTCATTGAGGCTTTCATAGTATTCCGGTTTGTCTAAGAGAGTGGGACCACTAAAATCTGAAGAGTAGGAATTGATTTTTAGATTCCCTTCCGCACTGAGTTTAAGTTTATTGGGGGCATCTTTTTGGATAGCAAAACCGGGAGGAACAGAAATCTTTAGAGAATATTTTGCCTGAGAAACTTTCTTGATTTGAATGGAAACAGGTGTTTCCAATGAAAAAAGAATTGTAGGAAGGAGGATGAAAAGAATAGCAATTTGTTTCATATTCTTAAGGATGGACTCTGGAATCTTAAAAGCAAGAAAATTTTTTTAGTTTTAGTTCAATTAAAAGATGGGAAAAATGGCAAAATCAAAAGGAACCGTAATTTCTTTGGGAGCAGGGGAAAATCAGGTTCCATTTATAAAAAAAGCAGTGGAAATGGGATTCCAAGTGATTGGAGTTGATATTCGTTCCAATGCACCCGGTTTTTCTTATTGTCGCAATAAAATTATAGAAAGTGTTACAGAGTATAGAAGGATATACTCCCAGATTACTAAACTTTCCCTCGATGAACAATTAGTTGGAGTTGGGTGTCG